>JAITEJ010000192.1 GCA_031282095.1 Clostridiales bacterium | reverse complement strand
GTTCGCGATAGGCGCGTTCAATTTCAACGTCATCAACTGGATTTTCGGCGCGAACCTCTATATAATACCGCGGATATTCTATGTACTGGTCGGGATTTCCGCATTGTGGCTGATATGGTATATGGCGCGAAACTGGCACAACATACTTCACAACCGCGCCGAGCACGACTGCGTTTCCGAAAACAAGTAACAAACGGCGAATAACGGATAAATTTTAATTAAACACGGAAAAGGACGCGGTTTCGCGTCCTTTTCCGCCGTCCGTCCGAAAAAATCGCAGTCCGCTTCGCAACCCCGCGATCAAGCCGTACGAAACCTAAAAGAACACCCGGAACATATATACTACGGCGTTTAAAGCGGCGCAACGTCCGACGCGGTTTTCGCAACCCGGCGATCAAGCCGTACGAAACCTAAAAGAACACCCAGAACATATATACTACGGCGTTTAAAGCGGCGCAACGTCCGACGCGGTTTCGGAAAGGAATACGCTGTCTTATACGACGGCATTCGCAACGCAACAAGCATGAACCGAGACTGTCCGAAGAACATCCGGCACACATATATGGCGGCGCCGACAATTTGCTAAAAAAATAAGATTGTTACTTGTAAGAACACCCTACACACTATTTTTCGCTGTCTCCGTAAGATTAATTGAGTGCCGATAAATTTTAACAGTAACCGTATTTTTTTCCATAGTTTGGGGTAAATTAAGGTAGACGAAGGGTATCATTTTGAGCATGACGCCGGAACAAACAAACGCACGATAGATGTATTCGCTGTAAGAACCGCAAAATACAGCGGCTGAACATAAAAAAGACCGAGATCTCGTGTTTTTTACTATTTCTTTTACCGTACATAAAAAAGTACATGGGATATCGTGTTTTTTACTATTGCTATTACCGTTAGAGTGCATCTTGTCCGCTCACGTGCTTTATCAGGGGATGAAAGCGGCAATGTGAGTCAAAGATAAAAGAACTGATTGAAAAATACTTCGGAGACGGGAAATGCGCCGGCGCTTACATACGAGGAATCACTTATGCAAACAAAAAAACGTAAATTCGGTAAAAATCAAGCCGTTCTTACAGCGATTATCTTAGTGTTGGCGTTATCCGTGGCCGCGGTATGCGTCAGTGCGGGAAACAGTCCGTCCGGCTTCAATACGGCGGAAGCGGCGGCCGTCATAAAAAAAGGAAGTAGCGGAAACGACGTAAAGACCGTACAGACCAAACTGAAGGGTTGGGGCTACTATACCGGCGTAGTGGACGGAATTTTCGGTTCGCAAACGGAAGCGGCGGTCAAATACTTTCAGCGTACAAATAAGCTTACCGCGGACGGCGTAGTGGGCGCAAAAACCGCGGCGGCGATGGGCGTAAGGCTGTCCGGCAGTTCCCCTTCCGGCGGCGCGTCGGGTCAGGGCGGCTACAGTGCGGCGGACGTAAATCTTTTGGCGCGATGCGTCAACGCCGAGGCGCGCGGAGAACCTTATCTCGGACAGGTGGCGGTAGCGGCGGTAGTTCTTAACCGCGTCAGAAGCAGTTCTTTCCCGAACAGCATCTCCGGCGTCATCTATCAGCAATATGCGTTCAGCTCCGTCCTGGACGGTCAGATAAACCTCGCGCCCGGTGAAAGCGCGCAAAAAGCGGCTAAGGACGCGATGAACGGCTGGGACCCTACAAACGGCTGCCTTTATTTCTATAACGCGGCGAAAACATCTAACGCCTGGATGAAAGCAAGACCCGTTAAATTGGAAATCGGCTCTCATAAATTCTGTTTATAGAACGCTTAGATAAGGAGTAAAATTATGAGGGACAATGTTAAAACTCCGGTAATGAAAGCGCTAGCCGTAACCGCGATAGTAATTTTATCGCTCGCGGTGATAGGGTTAAGCATCGCTTTAGGCGTAACCTGCGGCGTAAATAATAACGATGGAGGTTATGAAAATCTGCTGGAAAACGAATATCGGAATTCTTACTACAGGTTGTTAGGAGAGGTGGAAAATATAGACGTAAACTTAACTAAACTGCTCGCAAGCTCCGGCGCGGAAATGCAGGAGCAATTGCTGTACGAGATTTGGAAAGGCGCGGAATCGGCGGAAACAAGCCTCGCGCATATGTCGTCCAGAGAAACTCCTATCGGCGGCACTATGCGGTTCGTAAATCAAACGGGCGACTACTGCTTCTATTTGGCTAAAAAAATAGGCGTGGAAACCGTTCTCAACCCGCAGGAAAAGGCGACCTTGCGCAAGATGCGTGATATGTATAGGATCATGCGAAGCAAACTGCAACGCATAAACGACGAACTTCAGACCGGCGCGGCGTTCATTGACTTTGACGGCGGCGGCGTATTAGACGAGGTGTTTTCCGGTTTGAACGAGAATTCGGTGGAATATCCTCAAATGATATACGACGGACCGTTCAGCGATTCCTTAGCCGACAGAGAGGTGAAAGGGCTTTCCGGCGCCGACATAGACGAAACTAAAGGACGCGAACTTTTGGCGCTGTACTTCGACGGGTCGCAAGCGGAAAACGTAAGGTTTGACGGCGAATGGAATACCGACATCGACACCCTTAATTTTTCTTTTACCGTAGACGGCGTGGACGCGTCGGCACAGCTGGCTAAAAAGGGCGGCAGTCTGATTCAGTATTCGACGGATGCGTCCGTCAACGCCGGCGGCGTCGATCCGGCGGAATGCGCGGTAATCGCGGCGGAATTCGCGGCGCGGCTAGGATTTGAATCTATGGATGCGGTTTGGATTTCCGATTACAACGGCATAATCTATTGTAACCTCGCGCCGGTCGTGAACAACATCGTTTATTATCCGGATTTGGTAAAAGTCAAGGTGTCCGGCGAAAACG
>JAITEJ010000161.1 GCA_031282095.1 Clostridiales bacterium | reverse complement strand
ACGTTCTTCCATACCCGCGTTCTGTTCGGTGTTTTGCCGCGTATATGCGCGGGTTGAAAACCGTCCGCGTCAGCGTATTTTCGGTAAAGCCGGGAGTCCCACGCTTTGAAAAAAAAATTTGACTGCTCCGTTCGGTCATCATCTTCAAAACCCGTATATTGTTCGGCGCCTGTTTCGTATGCGCGGGTTGAAAGACTCCGTGAAAGAGTTTGTATCATTCCGCTCGGTCATTATCTTCGGGGTCCGTATCTTGTTCGGCGTCCGTATCCGTTTTGCCGTAATTGACGGAGTCGGAAACCCGCGGCGCGGAGATTTTTTTCTTGCGGCGCAACGTAAAGGGAACGCCCGCTTTCTTTGCCTTTAGATATTTAATCAAAATGATTATGCCTATAGTCACGGGAACGATCACCAACGCGAACGGAAATACCGCTATTAAGGCGTAAAACAACCATACGAATACAGATCCGAGGGCTTTCCATGCATCGGCAAAAAGCGTGGCTATTCGCTCTCCGAAAGCGGGTTCGGAAACCTTGGGAGGGTCGTAGCTTACGGATATTCTGATTGAGCTGAATTCCACGCGGCTGTCGTAATTGTTTTTGATACTCTGCAGATTTTTAATCTTTGCTTCCAATTCCACTTTGCGCGCTTCAATCAAAATGAGATCCGCAACGCTTGCTCCTTGCGCAAGCTCCGCAAGCCGCGTATACTGCGCCATGACAAGCTCAAGCTCCGCCTCGTTGTTCGCATAATTTAACGAAATATCCTGCGCGTTCTTGCTGAAATCGTAAATCTCGCCGCCTTCCGCGACAGCCGCCATGAACTCGTCTATCCTGTCGCTTTTTACGCGCACGGTGAAGTATGCGCGTTCATCATTGACGGTTTGATACTCTACATATTCCGAAAGGTCTTTCCTGTACGCGCCCTCTATGACCTCTATGGTTTTATCGAGATCCTTGGTGGATACACTGCAGTCGACGGTGTATATGATTTTTCGTTCCGGCACGGCGGCAATATCGTCGGCGGCGCTGTCCGCGGAAACAGAATTCTTCAAAGATTCGTTTTGCGCACTTTGCGACGGGTAGGCGCCGTCGCCTCCGCCCTTCTTTTGCGCAATGTCACTTTCCGCGCCGCTACAAGCCGCGAAGGCGAAAAGCGCAGCTATTAAAACGACGACAGCCGCCGATAATTTAAAAATCCTTTTTCGTTTCATAGTTGTTGCTCCTTTTATATTTACCTGTTGATTAAACCGCGCGGAAGTCGGTTTTTATTTGAAAACACTTTTCCGTTCATACGGTTCGGCGCGGCGCTTTCGGGTTTTTTTGTTTGTCCGTCGTTTTCCGATAAACCTCTTTTCCTTACGGTTCGCACGTTTTTTCTTTGACCTGAAACACCCTGCTCACACGCTTCGGCGCAACACTTTCGGGTTTTTTGTTTGTCCGTCGTTTTCCGATAAACCTCTTTTCCTTACGGTTCGCACGTTTTTTCTTTGACCTGAAACACTCTGCTCACACGCTTCGGCGCAACACTTTCGGGTTTTTTTGTTTGTCCGTCGTTTTCCGATAAACCTCTTTCCCTTACGGTTCGCACGTTTTTTCTTTGACCTGAAACATCTTGTTCATACGGTTCAGCGCGGCGCTCTCGGAATTTGCAAAGTGTTTTCAAGGTTCATTTAACGGTGCTTTACGGGTTTATTTGTCCAACATTCCCTCTAATAATTCCCGTTCTCTCTCTTCCTTTTTACGTTTCGCGCGTTTTTTCTTGGACTTGGATATAATCACGGACAGCAGAATGACCGCGACAAATCCCCCGCCGCCCGCGCCGGCGATGACGGCAACCATATTTGAAGTATTCGCCTTTTCGGGGACCAGTATAACATACGTGCCGCCTTTTTTGGCTATAAATTCAAAGCTTCCGTTTTTAACGACGGCGTTCACCCGCGTCAGACTTCCGCTTTTCGCGGTTGCCACCGCCCGCACCGGGCTTACGGCGCTCAAGCCCGTTATACTTCCGTAACCCGCAGAGATTGTCTGCGCCGTATCTTCGTCCTCATTGACGATTGCAAGTATACAATCCTTGTTGTCTCTGTAAGCTTCGGGAATCCGAATACGCACGCCGACACCCTGTCCGTTGTTGCCGCTTATTCCTATTTCCGCCACGAACGCCGCCTTGTAATTCGGCATGAGCGCGGAGACGGATGCTCCGAAATTTTTAGCTTCCTCGCTGTCCTCTTCGTATACGTTTGCGGCAAGCCGAACGCCGTCGTCCGCTCCCAAAAACTGAATTTCGCTTACGCCGTCAGCCGTGCGCGCGGTCGATCCTCCGCTCTCACCGAACAAGTCGGTTATCGTAAGCGTACCGGGAATGACAGAAACGTTATAGTTTCTGTCGTTTTGAAACTTGATTCTTATTTCGTATTTCCCCGCGGGCGAACCTATGTATTCGTTGCCGTCGATTATCCATCCCCCTAAATCGTCAGGGGTATCGCCGCCCACCAAAGAGAAACTCTCCGCGATCGAGAAAGTAAAGGGCGGGTTTCCCTCCGTTTTGTCGCGCACAATGTCGTTCACGCGGACAGATACCGCCGCTTTGGTGATGACAAACTTAGACGTGTTGCTCACGACCGTCGCCGCGCCGCTTTCAAAAGCGTAGTTTGCCGCGGGCGTCGCTAAGGCGAATACATTGTATGTTCCGCAGTCGGAAAAGCGTGGAGCCGCAGTACTTCTCGCACCGTTGACCGAATATTCCAGAGTAAAGGCGTTTTCGCGCCCTTCCAACGCCCCAAGACTTGCGGTTATCACAAACGGCGTGCCGTCATAACGTTTCTCCGCGCCTGAAGAAACGGAAAAACCGACCGCGGAAAGTATCGCGGCGGTTACGTTGAGATTGCCTCCCGTGACCGAAACGGTATAATTCGGAGCGGCGGCGTTTCTGATTTCTTCCAGATTGCCGCAGGTTATCGCATACATCCCGACCGGCGAGAACGCCGTCGCCGCGACCGACAGCGACACGCCCAATCCATCGGGCAGACTTTCGCCGTTGACGAAACCGGCAAGCGAATACGTAAGATCGGGTATTCCGTCGCCGTAGCGCTTAGTTTTGGAATCTATCGTCAGCTTCAGCGCGGCGGGAGATATTTTAGCGTAGCCTTCGCGCGCGCTTTTGTCGTCCATGTAATAGTTTCCGGCCTTTGATCCCGCAAGCACGTCGTCGTACGAGAGCGAAAACCGTATCCTGTCTCCCGCCGCCGCTCCGTCGAATTCGGCGGTCAGATTGCCGAAATAAACGTCGTCATCGGCATATCGTCCTCTAACGTCCCGACCGATTATAAACGCCGTGACGCCGCCGTCGTAAGTCTTATCACTCACCGTAACCGACGCGAGAGTCAAGGCGCGCGGCTTAATCTG
>JAITEJ010000150.1 GCA_031282095.1 Clostridiales bacterium | reverse complement strand
ATCTCGACAATCGGAGTTTTCATAGCAATCTTTGCCATAGACTCACCTTCCTCTAAAAATCGGCGTATTCTTATTGCCGACCCTCTTAATTAATCGATATATATTATAATATAAAAAATTCTTCAGGTCTACCTTTTAAAGGCGGTTTACTTTTTTTAAAGGCGGTTTACTTTTTTTGTCCGCTAAATTATATTTTAGTTCGCTTTACCCCGACCGACGCCGCGAATTCGGTCAGCACGCGAGAGGGATACTCAGCCTTGTTTTTGGCGTTGTCCGAGGCGACCTCAAACGCGTGTTCTATTATGTTATCAAGCAGCGCGGAAAAGCTTATGCCGGTCGGCTCGAAGAGATAGAACGCCAACGATCCGGGAATGGTGTTTATCTCGTTGATATAGAGTTTATTTTCCGCCGTATCGACCAAAAAATCCATGCGCACCACTCCGGACAGACCCAGTTCCCCGTAAATTCGCTTGACCGCCGACTTCACCGCGTCGTTTAAGCCGCCTATGGGCGCGGGCGTCCTATGCTTTTCGCCGCTTCCGTTTCCGCCGCCGATGTACTTGTCGTCAAAGGACAGAAAACCGCGCCAATTTAAAGGCTGTTCGGTTTCGCTGACGACTGTTTCACCGCCGATCGCGAAAGCCGCGCAGTTCACTTCAATGAAATCCGTGAGCGCGCGTTCTACGATTATGTTTTTATCGAAGCACGCCGCAACCTCTAAGCAGAAAAACAGTTCTTCCCGATTTTCCGCAAGCCTTATACCGATGCTGCTGCCCTGTCCCGCGGGTTTCACGATAACGGGATAGTCGAGAAACATTTCAATATGCGCGGCGGTTTTTTGGCGGTCGGCGGCAAAATCGTCCCTGTCCACTCGGATATATTTCACCACATTCAACAGCATTTCCGAAAAAATCTGCTTTTGCAGAAGCTTATCCATGCCTATAGCGGAATTTTTTACGTTCGCCGAGGTATACGGAATGCCGTTAAACTCCAAAACACCCTGAAGCACGCCGTTTTCACCCTCGCCTCCGTGCGTACACAATAACGCCGCGTCCGGAATAAAATCCACGACCGACTTGCCGCGCTTTTTATGGAAAAAGACTCCCTTTTCCAACGCTATTTCCTTATGGGCTTTTTCGTTGAACGGAGTAAAATCCCGTACGGAAAACAGTTCCCCAGTGTACAGCGCATTTTTTATATATACGGGATAAATCTCGTATTTGGAGCGGTCAAGCGCCGACATAGCCTGCACCGCCGTAAGAACGGAAATATCGTGCTCCGCGGATTTGCCGCCGAATAAAACGGCTATTTTCTTTTTTACCATATCTTTATTCCCTCCGCTGTTTCGATTGCTCTTTTTTATCATGGACGTTCCCGCCGCCGTTTCGGTCGCTTTCTTTTTTATCATGACCTTATTTCCTGCCGCCGTTTCGGTCGCTTACTTTTTTATAATGGTTTTATTTTCATTCGCCGTTTCGGTCGCTTTATTTTTATCATGACCTTATTTCCCGCCGTTTTAACGAAAAGCCCCATTGGGCAGGTTTCGTTGCTTTCTGCGTTAATCGTAATTATCCGGCAAATCGTTTTCTATGAGTAAAACGTCTCCCGGATCAAGTCTGTGCTTAAAATCCTCCTGCGCCTCGGCAAGACTGCCGTAAACCGCCGTTTCTCCCTTAAAACCGGCGTGTTCCAATCCGCGTTTTATGGCGCGGGCGCGCTTTCCTATCAATAAAACCACGTCGAAAACTTCGGCGGCGCGACGACCCAAGTCCTCGTTCGCGGCGGTTTCTTCATCACCCAGCTCCACTAACCCCGGCGTTAACAACACCTTTCGTGAAGAAAAAAGCCTTACCGCGTCAAACGCCGCTTTCGTTCCCTCAATATTTGAATTAAAGCTGTCGTCAATCACGGTAATACATCCCCCGCCAATCAGCTCTAAGCGGTGAGGCACCGGCTTAAGTTCGGACACGGCTTCCGCTATGTCCGAGGGAGTCACTCCCATTTTCAGGGCTAACGCCGCCGCCATCACGATATTCATTATATTATGCCTGCCGATTACACGCGTTTCCGCGTCAATTTCCCCGTCTGCGAATTTCAGCGTAAAACGGCTGCCGTCCTTAGTCGCCGTTATACAGTCGGCGTAAACGTCCGCTTCCGGCGACAATCCCGCAAACACGACCGTATTCGGAACGGCGTATTCCGAAAAGTTGCGTTTTCGAAAGCCGCCGCGCCCGTTTTTTTTCAGACCGCGGAGATACGCCGAGCCCCTGTCCGGCGGAAACGATTCCGCCGCGCCGTTTTTGAGCGCTGCGTTTCCCGATACCCCGCGTTTTCGTAAGGCACGGAAATACGATACGCCTATGCCGAGGGGAAACAACTTCGCGGTTCCTCCGCGGGGCACGGAGTAATACTTTCCATGCAGCCTGACGCCCGCTGAATTTTTCGTCTCTTCCGCGGGACGTAACGACCTTATGCGGTTTCTGAGCGGTTCGCAATCATATGAAGCCACCAACGTCCCCTCTCTTTTCATGTATGCGGCAAGCTCCGTTTTGGTTACGAGCACGTTGTCCAAGGTTTTAAAGGTTTCCATGTGCTGCGGATAAACCCCCGTAATTATCGCGAAATCAGGATTTGTCATCTTCGTTAATATTTTAATGTCTCCGCGCCGCCTCGCACCCATTTCCGCTATAAAAACCTCGTGATGCGATCGCAGCTTTTTAACCGTGAGCGCGATTCCCATGGGAGTGTTGAAGCTGCCCTCCGAAGTTAGCGTGTTATAGCGTTTTTTCAGCATAGCGTCCAAAAAATTCTTTACCGATGTTTTGCCGAAACTCCCCGTTATGCCGATTTTCAGCAGATCCGTACGGGAAGCCAACGTCCTCGCGGCGCGTACCGCGTAACGCCGCCGGTTGAGGTTTTCTAACGGAAGCACTGTAAAATGTGTAGCCATAAACAGCACCGGGAACAACGCGGGATACATACACAGCAAAATAAATCCGCCGAAAACGCTTACGTTAACGCAAATTACGACCGCCGCGGCAAGCGCGCCGATCGCGGCGGCAAAAATAACCGCCGAAAAACGCTTAACCCTCATCGTACAGACAAGCTTCTTTTTGGCGGGCGGGCATTTCGCAAAAAGCGCCGCCGCCGTTCCCGCCGCGGATACGGCGCACGCGGCAATAACACCGTAAATCGACGTCGCGTTCGACAAACCGAACGCGACAAACGCCGCCGTTCCCGACAGCGCCGCCAATGCCGACGGAATATATGCATTTAAAAACCGCTTGTTTTTAAGTGATTTGGGACGAAAAACATACCCCTCGAGTTGCAGTATCAGTAAAAGACGCTTCGCCGCGGGAAGCGACCCCGCAAAGTTTAACACGCACAAACATATAAGAACCGTTATATTGATTGACATACTTTTATCCGCTCCGCATTACTTCAAGACTCCGTTCGTTCTGCATTCCCGCAATACCATAATTACTTTGCGTTTCGCAAATGTTTGAACCGCTTTACTTTTATTCAGGGCTCCTCTGCTTTGCGTTCCCGCAACGCTCTGCGGGATGCTTTTGCAATACCCTGTCCGCTCCGCGTTCCTGCAATGCACTGTTCGGTATTTTTGCATTTTCCCGTCCGTATTGCACTCCTGTTCGGAGCCGTTCTGCGTTTCCGCAACGCCGCGTTTGCTTCGTGTTCCTGCTATGTTCATAATAATACCGTCTTATTCTACAAAAAAAATATATATGCCATTGTTTGTTCAATTTCGCTTGACTCTTCATAGTTGGCTTGAAGCCTTATTTATTACCGTCGGTATCGGTTTGCGGCGGAGAACATAAAAAGCTTTTTAACACGGCAAAAAAATTATTAAAGTCCTCCGTATAGGAAAAATGACCGCCGTTCAGCCAAAACAGCGCGCAATCGGGCAACCGCCTTCTGAAACGTTTCGCCATGTAAATCGGCGTATCCTTATCGAATCTTCCCCAAAACAACGCTACTGGACTGCGCACGGACGGCAGCAGCGCATCCTGATAATAATTGACGATCTTGACGAAACTCGCGCGCATAACGGGCGTCAACGCGCGGTAATCGTCGGATCCCTTTAATCCTTTTCCGCGCCTCTTCAAAAGCTTATGCGTCCATACCTTTATGTAATAGGACGGCTTACGGCGCGGTTTCAGTCCGGCGGAATCTATCAGAACAAGCTTATCCACAAGGTGCGGCATCTTCACCGCGAGCTCCAGACCGATGCGCCCTCCGAACGAGTGGCAGACGAACACCGCCGACGTTATGCCCAAATCGTTCATAACCTCCACCACGCCGTCCGCATAGTCGCGAACCCCGAACGGTCTTTCGGGTTCCGGCGTTTCTCCGAAGCCGTAAAGATCCACGAGCGTGACGCTGAACTCGGCGGACAGTCTGTTCGCCACAAAACGGAAGCTTTCCACGCTGCCGCCCCAGCCGTGCAAAAAAATTACGTTCGGACCCCGCCCGAATGCCACGTAGTTTAAAATAAAAAAGCCCTCGCAACAGACTATGCCGTTCGCGGGGGTTTTGTGTGTTTTATATTCGATTTTGACGGTTTCGCTCGCTTGCTTTTCTAATCCTTTGAGCTTATAGCATTAATAATATTAAAGTTTTAATATGTCAAGGAAGGCGTCGTCGATTATTTTATTGCCGACCTTCCGGCTTTTCGGATCTGCCGCCGAGGTAAATCTGCAACGCTGACATACCAAAAAAGGCGGCTCCGTCGATTATTTTTATTGCCAACTTTTCGGCTTCTCTGGTTTGCCCCCATGATAAGACAGCAATCCCGACATATCGAGAAGGGCGGCTTCGTAGACTGTTTTAATATCCGACCTTTCGGATCTGCCGCCGAGATAAGGCTACAATCCTGACATATAGGGAAAGACGGCTTAGCAGACTGTTTTAATATCCGACCTTTCGGCTCTTCGGATATGCCGCCGAGACAAAGCTACAATTTTAACATATCAAGGAAGGCGGCTTCGTCGATTATTTTTATTCCCAACTTTTTGGCTTTTTCCAGTTTGCTGCCGGCGTCGGAGCCGACGACCACAAGCGTGACGTTTTTACTGACGGAGTCGGACACCTCGCCGCCGCGTTCGCGTATCATAGCCGCCGCTTCGCCGCGCTTACAGCGTTCCAAAGAGCCGGTAAGAACGACGTTTTGACCGCTGAACGCCCCGCTTTTGACAATCTCCTCTCTGAACGTAACGCCGGCTTCAAGCAGTTCCTCAACGGTTTTCAAGTTCTCCCCGCACGCAAACCATTCCGCGACGTTGCCCGCCAGGACGGAACCGAAGTCGTCCAATCCGATAAGATCCGCATATGCCGCGGTTTTGAGATTGTCAATATTTTTAAAAGCCGACGCCAACTGTTTCGCCGCTTTCTGACCTATGCCGGGCATTCCCAAAGCGTAGAGAAAACGGTCGAAAGTCGTATCCTTGCTTTTCTCTATCGCGGCGAGAAGGTTGGAAACCTTTTTATCCCTGAAGCCGTCTAAAAATTTGCCGTCGCAGCCTTTAAAATAATCTGCGTCCAAACGATAGAGTTCGGGCAGGCTTTTCAACCCCTTTTCGTTGTATAGCTGTTCCGCCGTCTTTTCACTGAAGCCCTCTATATCCATCGCGCCGCGGGAAGCGAAATGCTCAAACATGGCGACGATTTTAGGCGCGCAGGGTTTTTCTCCGGAACAGTAAAGAAACGCCCCCCGTTCCGCGACTGCGCTGCCGCACGCCGGACAAACGACCGGCTTTTCCACATCCCGCGCTTTATCCCCGTATTCGGATACGCCCGTTATTTCCGGAATAACATCGTTGGAACGCCTCACGAACACCCGCGCGCCTATCTTGATTTTTTTGCGTTCTATGTCGGAATAGTTGTTGAGCGTGGCGCGTTTTACCGTGACCCCGCCTATATCGGTCGGTTCAAGCAGCGCGAGCGGATTGAGTTTGCCGGTGCGCGATACCTGCCACTTTACGTCTAACAGCTCGGTCGTCGCCTCCTCCGCCTTAAACTTATCCGCCACCGCCCAACGCGGAAATTTTTCGGTCGCGCCCAACTCGTTACGCAACGCGAAATCGTTTATCTTTATCACGGCGCCGTCTATTAAAAAATCCAGACC
>JAITEJ010000119.1 GCA_031282095.1 Clostridiales bacterium | reverse complement strand
CCGCCTGATTTGCGGCGACGTGGGTTTCGGCAAAACGGAGGTGGCCTTGCGCGCTATGTTCAAGACGATCATGGACGGTAAGCAAGCCGCTCTTTTGTCTCCGACGACGATTTTGGCGCGTCAGCACTACAATACTCTTTGCGCGCGCCTGCAGCCGTTCGGAATAAAGTGCGAGATCCTTTCCCGTTTTCAGTGCGCAAAGGAAAATGCCGCGGCGTTGAAACGGCTGGCGTCCGGCGAAAGCCTGTTAGTCGTCGCCACGCACCGACTGTTATCGCAAGATGTTAAATTTCACGATTTGGGTATGCTTGTGCTGGACGAGGAACAACGGTTCGGCGTTCAGCACAAAGAGAAGCTGAAGCTTGCCGAAGCGAACGTCAACGTGCTTACGCTGTCCGCCACTCCCATTCCGCGCACGCTCAATATGGCGCTTACCGGCATACGCGACATAAGCCTGCTGGAAACGCCGCCTACGGGCAGGCTGCCCATTCAAACCTATATCACCGAATACGGCGACGGTTTGATTAAAGACGCCGTGGAGCGCGAAACGGCGCGCGGCGGTCAGGTTTTTATTCTCTATAACCGTGTAGAAACCATAGACGGCTTCGCCGCTAAGGCGCGTTCTTTTCTTGATCCGTCGATACGCATAATAGTGGCGCACGGGCAACTTCGCGGCGACGTATTCGAGGAGCGCGTCGCCGGTTTTTACAACGGCGACGCGGAGGTGCTTATCGCCACTACGATAATCGAAAACGGCATAGATTTACCGTCCGCGAACACTCTCATCGTGGTGGACGCGGATATGTTCGGCTTGGCGCAGCTGCATCAGCTTCGCGGCCGCGTCGGCAGAAGCGGAGTTTTAGCGCACGCTTATTTTACGGTGAGACCCGGTAAGGTGCTTTCAGACGACGCGATGAAGCGCTTGACGGCCCTTGCCGAGTACACCGAATTCGGCAGCGGTTACAAGATCGCTCTGCGCGATTTGGAATTGCGCGGAGCGGGCAGCGTTTTGGGCGCGGAGCAGCACGGACACATCGAAAAAGTGGGCTATCATATGTATGTAAAGCTGCTGCAGGAGGTCATAGACGAGCTTAAGGGCAATAAGCCCGCGATATTGTCCGATACGGAATTGCATATCGACGCGGATATGTATATTAAGGACAGTTACGTTTCCGAACGCGACAAATTGCGCGTCTATAAGCAGGCGGCATCCGTCGGGAGCTTCCGCGAACGCGACGGGCTGCTTTCCGAATTGAACGATGTCTACGGCGAACCCGACCGCCCCGTCGTCAATCTGGTGAACGCGGCTCTCCTTAAAAATTTAGCCGCGGCGACCTCCGTCAAAAAGATAATCATAAATAAGAACGGAGCGGGAATACTCTTTAACGGCGATGAAATCTACTCCAATCCCGATATAATACGCGCCGTCGCCGCATGGAACGATAAGGTAGTTCTGTCCTCCACTATCCCCCCGCGGCTTATTTTTAACGTCGCGGGGTTGGACGGCGGCAAAAAAATAGAGCGCCTGCTCGACTTTTTCAGGGAAGTGCAGAACGGAAGCGTGTAAGAGCGGCGGGTATATATGATTGCTAATTTGAAGCACAGCAAAATCATAGAATGATTTTGTCCGACCGCTAGCGGCATTAGAGAAAGGTTTTATGACCGTATGAATCGAACGAATCGGAAATGACTGACGAACGGACGTAATTTTTATAATTGAGATAAAGAAAATTATCGCGAAACTTTTATGGATGTCTGCGCAGGATTATGCCATGTAAATGAATGTCTGCAAAGAAGCGCCGTAATATTTTCAGCATGTCACCTCATTATGGTAAAGGTAAATAAAATCCCGTCCGTCCGGCATTGCGGCAATTATCCGCATAACCCCGCCGGGTCTGTAAAGGTACTCGTGAAGTTTGAACCAATAATAACGTTTATCCATACTGTCACTCCGTTCGGCACGACGTTTATTTTCCCCTCCCTCGCTCGCTCGGGAAGGGGAAAATAAACGTCAATCTATACCGAGCCTTTTCTCGTACATGCGTGATTAGATTAAACTAGTTGGACAAAATCACGAACGCCTATGATGGACAATATCACAAACGGATAACACAAATATTCAATAAATAAGAAAAAATATTTGACAAGAGAACAAAACGATGATATTATTTCTAAGCCGTCAAATAAATCGGACGGCGATTTTAAAACATCGCGGAGTTTTGAGATCTTCGTTGTAGGTGTTCCTCGCGCGGGGGTGTAGCTCAGTTGGAAGAGCGCCTGCTTTGCACGCAGGAGGTCATCGGTTCGAACCCGTTCATCTCCACCATATCGCTCAATCCGTACCGCCGTACACCCGGCAACGCGGATATATACATATAGGATTATAGCTCAGCTGGTTAGAGCACCACCCTGATAAGGTGGGGGTCGGTGGTTCGAATCCACTTAATCCTACCATGACAAAAACACCACCATATATAGTGGTGTTTTTTATTTTCAAATAATAATATATTGCTAACCGGCTCGAGTGCAAATCGGGTACGTTTTATATCTTGAAATATATCTTATTAACGATTGCCGATTGATTATCCGGCATTAAATGCGCGTATGTGTTCAGACTATGTTCAAAGCTACTTTCAAGGACAGACTTGAGGTCAATTATAATTATCTGTAATCCCGTCCGCTTC
>JAITEJ010000063.1 GCA_031282095.1 Clostridiales bacterium | reverse complement strand
TTCGTGAAGGCACTGCCGGCTATGCTTCCCACTTCGCCTTCCACCGTGAACGCCCCGATCGTGCCGCCGAATACGCTGGCGCCGATTGCGGGAAGGTCGCCTTTCACCGTAAACGTCCCGATGTTTACGGCTTTGCCGCTGTTGCTGTTATAGAACGCGAATTGCTTAATCTCTTTTAAGTCGCCGCCTACGATGAACGTTTCGACGCCGACACCGATAAACGCGCACGTGCCGACGGAATTTAAGTCGCCCTTTACCTCGAACGTGCCTATGACGCTTTCGTAAAACGCGGAATCAATTACGGACAATACGCTTGTGTCGGCTATGCCGTTCAAGCGGCCGTATATTGTGAACGTCCCGATCTCACTTGTTTTAAACGCTTGCTGATCTATCTTGTCCAAATTGCCGTCGATGCCGAAAGTTTCGATTTTGCTGTTTTTAAACGCGTATAAACCGATTGTCCCCGCGTCTCCGCCTATGGTGAACGTTTTTATGTTTTTGAGACCGGAAAACGCGCTCTCGCCTATGCTTCCCGCCGCGCCGTCGCTTGTTACAAGACCGCCGCCTACGGTGAACGTCTCAAACGCGGCGCTGCCGTAGAACGCTTCTTTGCCTATGCTTCCCGCGATGCCGCCTACGGTGAACGTCTTTAGGGCTTCGCAACCGTAAAACGCCCGTTCGCCTACGGCGCCCGCGGCGCCGCCCACTGTGAACGTCTCAAGCGCGGCGCAACCGCCGAACACTTCTTTGTCTATGTCTCCCGTGAGATTGCCGCCTACGGTGAACGTTTCAAGCGCGGCGCAGCCGTTAAACGCCTGTTCGCCTATGCCGCCGAGGTTGCCGGTCACGCCGAACGTTTCAAGCGTGACACAGCCGTAGAACGCATTCGCGCCTATGCCCGTTATGTCGTCTTCGACGGATACGGACGCGAGCAGGACGCAGTTTCTGAAAGCCTCGAAGCCTACGCTCTCCGCGCCGTACGCCACGACCGACTTAAGCGATCCGCATTCGTAGAACGTTCCCGATTTTATTTCCGACACGCCGTCGGGCAGTGTGATCGACGTAAGCCCGGAGCGCGCGAATGCGCGTTCGCCCACGTCCGTGACATTGCCGGGTATGTTGATTTGCGTGAGCAGGGCGCAGCGGTAGAACGCGCTGTCGCCTATATCCGTAAGACCGCTCGGCAGAGAGACGCTCTCAAGGCTGCCGCAGTTGGAGAACACGGCTTCCTTTATGCTCGTCACGCCGCCGGGCAGACTGACGGACTGCAGACCGGACGCGGCGAACGCGTAAGTGCCGACATATGATAGATTGCTCTTTTTTATGTCTAAAGCGACATAATAAAGTCCGGATTCCGCAAACGCGCCCGCGGCAATCGTTTCCACGCTGTTCGGCAGAGTGATACTTAAAGTCGCTTTGGGGAAAGCGGAGCCCGCGCCGACGAAAGCGGCGATGCCTATTTCGGTTAAATTCCCGCGGTCGTTGACCCTCACCTCGTTAAGGGATACGCAGTTGGCGAACACGCCCGCCGACAGCACCGTCACGCCGGCGGGGACGGCGACGCTCCGCAGACTTTGGTTGTCCGCGAAAGCGAATTGTCCTATTGCCTTTACGCCCGACGGAATGTCGAAGCCGATCAAACTTAAGCAGTTGTCGAAAGCGGACTCGCCTATGCCGACCAGCTCGCTTGAGCCTCTGAAATCTACGTATTTCAGATTTTGGGCGTTCGCGAAAGCGAGGTCTCCTATGATTTTCATGACCGCGGGCAGACTGACGCTCGTCAAGTCGGAGAAATAATAGGTGTTTTGACGGGCGGGCGATTGTTCATGGTTTAAGCCGCCCGAAATCTCTTTCTCCCCCGGCGCGCTCCACTCGTCTTTCAATTCGCTTCCGTTTATCCCGAGAACGAGTTTCGCTTTGTAATATTTAGGCACTTCAAGATCCGTCTCGGTCCCGATATAGTCTATGACGTAATAGCCGTCGATCGGGCTCTCCGCGTATGCGGACGCCGACGCGGAAGCACCGGAAGCGCCGGACGCGCCGTATGACCCCGGCGTGTATATGATTTTGCTTGAACGCGCCGGCTTATAGGTATCTTGCGAAATGTCGTCTACGCTGAGCGGGTTCACGCCGTTCAGCAAAAGGGCGTACCACGCCAAAGGCGAAGCGGCGTCCGTGTCGTAATAATAGTCGGGCGCGTTCTCTCCCGGCAAGGCGACGCGCAAAGCCTCCGCGTCGGTCGCGGGCAGCCCGCCGTTTTCAAAGCGGAGCGCGCCGAGCGTAGTCCTTACCGCGGAATATTTGTCCGTGCGTCCCATCATTCGGAACAGCAGCCCCGCGCCCGCGGTGCCGGCGGAATATACGCCGTCTTTAAGGTTCAGGAAAGAGTATCCGCTGTTCTTTACGCCGAAGTTGAGGTCGAGATAATTGACGATCTCCGCCTCGGAGAATTCGTCCGGCAAGAAGTCTATCATCGCCGCGAGATAGGTCATGACGTTGGCGCCGAGAGGCACGAGAGCGGTGTCGGTCGAGCCGTCCGCCAAAGTGCCGCCGTAAAAATATCCCACGCCCGTGCGTGAGTTGAAGTTGAACATGGAAACGGCGAATTCGCGGCATCCGTCCGCCGCCGCCTTATATTGTGCCGCCTTATCGCCGCCGAGGATATCCGCAAGCTTGAGGAACGCGATGTAAGCCTCCGCGTTGTATTCGGTGGAAAGGTTCGGTATGAGAGTCTGCGCGTCGTCCGCGTCCGAATAGCCGCTCCTCACGCCGCCCGATGAAGCCCTGAGCGTCAAGAGGAAGTCCGCGAGGCTTTCCGCCGCCTCAAGATAGCGCGCGTCGGGAGTTTCCATATTTTGATAAAGCGAAAGCAGCGCGAGAATCACGTATGCGGTGCCGCCCGCGTCCGCGCCCTTTGAGTAAGCGTCCCAAATATATTCGCCCGCCTCAAAGTCGTAGAAACCGGGCATTCTCGCGAAAGTGTAAGCTTGCTCTCCATCGAAGCCGTAGCCCGCGGGAGCCCCCGCCATATACGCGTTCCTGACGCCGTAGAAAGCGCCGTCGCTCCGCATAGCCGAAAGCAACGCGTCCGCAAGGCGCGCCGCGCTCTGTATTCTGCCGCCTTCCGCAAGAGCGAGAATCGTAATCGCGGTGTCGTACGAATAGCTTATGCCGCGCGCAATCTCCGAGGATTCCGCGCCGAGGTCGTAATACGAAGGAATGAGCACCGGCTGCGTACGCGGCGCGTCAAAGTTATAGCGAATTTCGTCAAACTCGAACACAAACGGCATATCGTCGCTGTCCTCGCCGTATAAATTCGTCATTATGTCTAGGTTATCCCCGTCGAGAGCCGCGACAGACCAACCGAAGCCCGCGCCGACGCGCGACAAATCCTTATCCGTGAGGTCAATCGTGTACGTGGTCCATTCCGTGGACAAAACCGCGTCGACCGCGGTCAACTCAAGCGAATCCGCCTCCGCGCCGCCGACGAAGAACGTCAGGGCGAAACCGGAAAACCTTGCGTCCGCGCGGACACGGAATGTTACGGACGTCGCGCCGCCGAGATTTAAGGCGGCGTTCGCAACCGCGGATGACGAAGGCTCGTTTATAAGCGGGCTGGCGAACAGATAGCCGCCGTAGGGCGTAGTCCCGAAGTTTAAGCCCGTCAAAATGCTTGTCCCGACTCCCCCGCCGACGGGATTATTCTCATTTATATAGCCGCGCGCCGCGTCAGAATCGCCCGTCCAAAGCCGATCGGTATATAAATCGTTTAAATAGCTGTTTGCATCCTTAAAAACGTACTGCACATAGTCGTTTTCGGCTATGCGGTATTCAATTAAATCAAGAGGATCCCTGAACTCAGGTGAAGAGGGATCGTCGCCCGGATCGCTTTCCGAAGTCCATTTTGCGTATACGGTGACGCTCGCGCTCACGGACGCCGGGTTAAATCTCTGCGCCCATACGCCGTTGTCTAAAAACCAGCCGTCGAACGTATAGCCCAACTTAAAGGGAGTCGGCAAAACCAAGGTTTCGCCCGCCTTGACCGTTATCGGAGCTACCGTAGTGCCGCCGTTGCTGTCAAACGTGACCGTATATTCTGCGTTGGTCTGCGGCGTCCATTTCGCGTACGCCGTGACGTTTGCCGACACCTCAGACGGTATGAGCGCCTGCGCCCAAACGCCGTTATCTAAGAACCACCCCGCGAAGATAAAGCCCGCTTTGGTGGGGTTCTGCGGCAAAACGAGAGATTCTCCCGCTTTTACCTTGACCGGAGCCGTCGCCGTGCCGCCGTTGCTGTCGAACGTGACCGTATATTCGACGTCGATTATGTGAGGCAGCCACCTTGCGTATACGGTGATATTCGTTTTGACCGCGGCGGGGTTGAACGGATGCGTCCAAACGCCGTTGTCGAAGAACCATCCGGCGAACACATATCCCGCTTTCGTCGGATTCTTCGGCAAAACGAGGGTTTCGCCGTCCTTTACGGTAACGGGAGCCGTCGTCGAGCCGCCGTTGCTGTCAAACGTGACCGTATATTCGGTGGGCGTCGTCGTACCGTCGTTGCGATGATTCAAGACCCAGACGACGGTCAGTAACACCGACGCGAGAGCTAGGATCAGCAAAATGCATATCACGATATGCGGAATGGATAAACCTATTTTTTTAACGCGTTTTTCACCGTGTAAGGGCGCAGTTTTCTTCATATACTTATACCTTTCGCTAATAATAGCATTGACATCTTTTGTGTACAAAATATCACATTTCGACAATATAATACGCTATGACACTATTATTAGTGTTTATACGATAAATTTCTCGCATAAATTGACAATTTTTACATGTTTTTTTGTCATACACAGACGATATTCTAAAGATATACATTCAAATTGTAGCTGCGTATATCCAAATTGCGTTCGCAATTTATCCGTTAAATATCGGCGGATTTTAAATATCCGCATTCCGCCGGTATGAAAAAATCCGCCGGAAACAACCCCGTACAGATCTAAAAATCGGAGCAGAACTCCTACGCGGCGTAAATTTGCAATTTCACGAAACGCTCGGCGACGCAATATCGCAGTTTCACGCCTTTAACATACCGTAAACGGCACAATATCTGCGTATTACGCCATAAAAGCGCAAAATCAAGAGAAAAGAACCGTCCCGTACGCCGATCGAAAGCGTGCGGAAGCGCAAATGCCGACCGAAAACGCCTGAATTGCGCCCATGCGTCATGACAGCGCGGCTTCGCGCATTTAACATGGAATAGACGACAGTATAACCGCGTGTTGCGTCATTACGGCACAAAACCAAGAGGAAATACCGCTTTTCCGCCGCCGGCTGAAAGTCCGTGAGAGCACCGATGCCGGCCTAAAACCCCTTAATTACGCTCCCGCGGCGCCGCGGCGCAGTTTTACGCCCTTAACATAACGTAAACGACGGCTCATCAGCGCGTTGCGTCCGAACCGCTTTACACCGACACTTTAACGCGTTTCGCGATATTTTCAAAAGTCCGAATATGAGTCCCGCTTAGCGCGAAAGCAATTAAGCGTAACACCAAGGTTCGGTCAACCGAACAACCAAAGCGAAACGCGAATACGTTAAACTTTCTGATTTTTGCCAAATTATCCTTCGCCGATGAAATAACTCACGCGCAACGTACATACGCTAACTGTCGCCTTCCGCGCGGCAAGGTTATAACGCCCGGAACAACCCACACGCAACACACAAACGTTAATGCGTTTCAATTCGTGTTTAAACAAAAAACCGAGAAAAAAACGGCGCGCGCAACGCGTATATGATAGCTTCCGCTTCCCTAGTTTCTGAAAAAACTCTTTTTTTAAAGCCTTTGAAAAAAACTTCGCATACAGGCGTACGGATAGCGCGAATACCTCGGCATTTGAAAAAACCGCGCTCAAACGCAAACATAACACAAAAACCTTGTCGTCACTTTCTTAAAAGTCCTTGGAATTCCTACGCACAGCTTGCGCACGGTAAAGCAAGATCACGTACTGCAAAGCTCCCAACGGCAACCATGGAACAGACATTTCCGTACTATCCTGATAAGCGGGCGTAAAGGCAAAATTACGGACGGCTGAGGGCTCCGTACACTGCATCCGATACAACGTATATCATCATTCATGTACGTACGTTACTGAATAGGGCGCGGGATAAATGTTCGCACATATACGCAGGCAATATCATAAAACGACCCGCCAAATATTTTTTCACGCGGACGCAGATGTCTGTTCTGAAAAACTTCTTTTTCTTAAAAACTCTAAAAAGCCGCATGCTCAATTCAAACGCACTCACGGCGCGAATAAATCTTTTTTTGTCGCACAAGACATATTGAAACTTAAAACCGCGCGCGTCTGCAACGCGGCACAATTTAAACTATAAAATTGTTTCCTCAAGCAAGGCGTACACGGAACTCACATATGATGCGTGCGCGCTGACGCACCGTTTCCGTTGCAAAGGGCGGTGACGTCATCAAACGCAGAGAAACCCACATATGCTGCGAGCATGCTAACGCACCACATAGTGCCGCAAGCTATGTACGGACATAGCATTAAACTCACATATTATGCGTGCGCGCTGACGCACCGTTTCCGTTGCAAAGGGCGGCGACGTCATCAGACGCAGAGAAACCCACATATGCTGCGGGCGCGCCAACGCACCACGTAGTGCCTCAAGCTATGTACGGACATGGCATGAAACTCACATATGCGTGTGTCCTAACGCCGCGTGACAGCGCAGTTTCACACCTTTAACACAGCATAAAAGATAGAATATCGGCATGTTGTGTCAAAATTGACATTTAAGCGCGTTATTCTCCTCATTTTAAAACATTCAAATATAACCTCTTGAGGGTGCAAAAGTAATCAGGCGTGACGGCGAAGTTATGTTCGCAAAATATTTTTCCACGCGGGCGCGGACGCTTGACAGATTTTATTAAAAATGTTAATATTAGAAAAAATAAAAATAGTGTGTACGCGCCGGAAATCATATCTTTTCTTAAGTTTAGGGAAGTCAGTTTTTATTCGGCGCATTACGGTCGGCGGTTATCAGGGGTTTGAACCCCGCCGCAGTTGCCGTGAGGAATGCCGAACGACTCGTTGTCCGAAATTTCTATCCCGCATATTATAAACACCGTCCGCTTTTGCGCGGGGGTATGTTTGTCTATGCGTGGGGCAGGACGGACGGCGTTTATCAGGATGTTCCGCGCATATTTAAGGAGAAAAAGATATGTTGTTTTCGGAAATGAATTTATCCGACGAAGTCGTGCGCTCCGTTGAGCATAACGGCTTTACGATACCTACCGAGGTGCAGGCAAGCTGCATTCCGGCAATTATGGACGGGCGCGATTTAGTGGGGCGCTCAAAAACCGGCTCCGGCAAAACTCTCGCATTCGGTATTCCCCTCATCGAACGGATCAATCCTGAGGTGAAAGGTGTGCAGTGTTTGGTTATTTGCCCCACGCGCGAGCTTGCCGTTCAGGTCGCAGATGAAATGCGCAAGGCGACCGAGTTTAAGGAAGGCTGCAAGATGACGGCCGTTTTCGGCGGCGCGGATATGGGCAAACAGATAGACGCGCTTAAGCGCGCCAAAATCGTAGTGGCGACTCCCGGTCGTCTTATGGATCATATAGCGCGGCGCACCGTGCGTTTGGAAAATGTCAAAACGGTTGTTTTAGACGAAGCGGACGAGATGTTAAACATGGGATTCCGTGAAGACATTGAAAAAATTCTGCGTTTTATTCCGCGCGAACACCAGACGGTTATGTTCTCCGCGACTATGCCGCCGGCAATACGCCGCCTTACCGAGGACTATATGAATACGCCGCTGTTCGTGGAGATAGGCGACCTGAACGCGACGATCGACACCATCGAACAGACATATTTAAAGGTGCAAAAGGACTCGAAAAAGACTACGTTGGTTCAGCTCTTTAACACATGCAAGCCCCAAAGCGCGATAGTGTTCTGCAACACCAAGCGCATGGCGGACGAAATATGCCGCTTT
>JAITEJ010000008.1 GCA_031282095.1 Clostridiales bacterium | reverse complement strand
TATAAAGGGTTTAGTATAATATTTAATGCATATAAACATGGTTTAATATTTATTTTTGCGCTGTTCTTCGGTCTGCCGATAGATTTCAAGATAACGTAAATATCGATCGCGGCTAAAGGTTCCGCCGTCCGCCGCGGCTTTTACGGCGCAGCCGGGTTCGGAGCGGTGCGTGCAACGTCCTCTATATTTGCAAGCGTCGGACAGCGCGACCATATCGTCGTAATACGTGTATATATTCTCAGGTTCCATGTCGGGCAATTCCAGCATGGAAAAACCGCAGGTATCTATGACGTACGCGCCCGAGACCTTATAAAGCTCCGTTTGCCGCGTCGTATGCCTGCCTCGTTTGATACGTTTTGAAAGCCCGCCTGTCGCGGCAAGCTCGCGTTCCGAAGCCGCGTTTACAAGGGCGCTTTTTCCCGCGGCGGATTGACCCGCCAGACTTATGACCTTTCCGGCGTAAGGCGAGAACAACCCCTCCACGCCGTCGCCCGTGACCGCCGAACATACTTTGGTTTCGACGATTCCGGCAAAAGAAGAAAGATCGACGGCGCGTAAGTCGGATTTATTTGCCGCAACGACGGGTTCGATGCCCGACATAAAGCAATTAAGAATTATTTTATCCGCCAAAAGATAATCGGGTTCGGGCTCAGGCGCAAGTATAATCATGCACACGTCGATATTCGCCACATACGGACGCACTAGGAAGTTCCTTCGGGGCAGCACGGACTCTATAACGCCTCCGCCGCTTTCAAGTGAAAATTCTACATCGTCTCCGACGTAAATGTCGCCGCCGTCACGTTTAAGTTTTTTACGGGCGGCGCATAAATACGTTCGTCCGTCGTCTACAACGAACTTTGACGCCACCGCGCGTACGACCTTTCCTCTCAGCATATTTTTCCTTTTGTCTTATATTCGTTTGGTATTTTTCCGATTTTTCTTTGTCTCATAATGAAAATGTCAGTCTTTCGGCGGCATCAACGGGATTTCAGGCTTAAACTACCTTTTTAACTGACCGCACGTTCCCCTCACAATCCGACCGCTTATTTCATACCGAATTATACTTTCTCGCTGTTCGTATCGTATTTATGAAAAAAGTCTGTCTTCCGTTGGTTTCGACAAGATTTTTTAAGGCTTATACGATCTTCTTAATTGACCGCACGCCCCTCCGACCTCACCGCCTAATGTCCTGCGCAGAGTAACAGACGCGCCGCGTTTCTTAAGTTCGCGTTCAAACGCCCTAACGACGTCCTTTTCCGAACCGCGCAAGTTCTTTTCTTTCACGTAATTCAGCTTTATCAGATTTATATGCGACGGAAAACCTCCCGTCAACGCGGCGAGGCGGGCGGCTTGCTCTGCGGAATCGTTCACGCCGTTTATCAGCGCGTATTCAAAGACGACTCTGCGCCCCGTCTTTTCGAAATAATATTTTGCGGCGGCGATTACCTCTTTAACGGGATATGCCTTGTTGACCGGCATCAATCTTTCCCGAACGGCGTCGTCCGGCGCGTGGAGTGAAACGGTAAGAGTGACGGAAAAACCCGAATCGGCAAGTTCGCGCATTTTTGGGGCTATGCCCGATGTGGAAAGAGAAATATTTCGCTGACCGACGCAGATGCCGCCCTGTTCTCCAGCCAAATTCAGAAATTTCATTGTATTACCGAAGTTGTCCAAAGGCTCGCCGCTGCCCATCAAAACCACGTTCGTCACGGCGCGCCCGTTTGCGTCGCCGCCCTCGGCGCGATTTACGACAATAATTTGCCCTAAGATTTCGCCCGGAGTTAAGTTTCTCGCCAAACCGTCTATGCCGGACGCGCAGAACGCGCAACCCATACGGCATCCCGCCTGAGTAGAAACGCAGAGAGTTTTTCCGTATTTATAACTCATCAGAACGCCCTCTATCAGAATGCCGTCGCAGAGCCTGAAAAGATATTTTTTCGAGCCGTCCGAAGCGGGGAATTCTTTCTCAATCGCGACGGGCTGCGCGGAGTATTTTTCCTCCAACGCCGCTATCAGAGTTTTCGGTATATTGCTTATTTCCGAAAATTCCTTACCGGAGTGAAGCGCGGTGAAAATTTGCGTTGCGCGGTAAGGGGGTTGCCCCGCGTCACTCATGATCGCGGCGATTTCAGCCGCGTTTAAATCTAGCATAATAGGTTTCATATACGGTAGTTTCCTCAAAGCCGCGGCTCCGATTTTTTTTAAAGCGCGCGTCTTAAACGGGCGATAAAAAATCCGTCGTATCCGTTTTCGGGAAGTATCTGCAAAGCGAACGGCGCGTTGCCGCTCTTTGCCGCCGGTTCCGAGGTTCCCGCCGTCCGCGCAGACTGAGGGGCGCTTATTTCAGATACCGGCAAGCTTTCCGTATCGAACGCGGCGGGTACGGAAGAAAAGTCCTTGTTTTCCGCCAGAAACTTCCTGATCGTGGCGCCGTTTTCCCGGTTGAGCAAGGTACAGGTGGAGTAAAGCAGGATACCGCCGGGCTTAACGCAACGCGAGGCGTTACAAAGAATCGCGTATTGCAAACGGGAAAGGGACTCTATGTCGTCGGCTTGTTTATTCAAAACTATATCCGCCTTTTCCCGCATGACTCCCAAACCGCTGCATGGAACGTCGGCAAAAACGAAGTCGAAATTTTTCTCGAATTCGGGATTGAACGCCGCGGCGTCCGCCTCCCGTATGTCTATTTTATCGGAGCATCGCATACGCGACGCATACGATTTTATAAGCTTCACGCGATGAGCGCGTATGTCGCAGGCTACGACGGAGCCGTACTTTCCCGCAAGCTCCGCGGCGAATACCGCCTTGCCTCCCGGCGCGGCGCATACGTCCAAAATGCGCGCTCCGGGAAAAATATCCGCCGCAAGCACGGCAAGCATGGAGGAAGGCGATTGAAAGGTAATGATTCCCGCGTTGAAAAGCGGTTTTAACGCCGCCGTATGCCCGGCGGCAAAGCCGCCGACAAGCGTACGTTCCGCGGATATACCTTTTGACCGCAGAAAGGCGATTTCAATTAATGCCTTTTTATCTTTGTCCGATGCGGCGCGGCCGCCCGGCGTTGAGTCCGCCGCGGCTTCGGCATACCCCGCAAAATCGTCGTACGCAAAGCCGTTGAAACGGAAGTGAACGCGCCCGTCCGACTCGGCGGAAAGAATTTTTTCGGCTTCGGCGGCGGGATATTCGGCTTTTATCGCGTCGATAATCCATTTCGGCTTACCGTATTTTACCGTGTCGTCGCAAGCTTCCGTCCGCCGACCGTCCGCCGCAAACTTTTTCAAAACCGCGTTGACAAATCCCGCCGTTCCTCCCTTGCCCAAACTTTTCGAGAGCTCCACGCTCTCGTTTATGACGGCGTACACGGGCATGGAATCCATGTACAGAATGCAGTACGCGCCCAGCTTTAATATTAAGCGAACCGCGCCGCCGGGGCTTGTTTTGATAAGGGAATTTAAGCGTGCGTCTAGCTCGAAATTTTTTTCAAGAACGCCTAAAACGATACGCCTTACCGCGGGAGGGGCGACCGCCTTGTCCAGCGCGATATTCGCGTACGCTTTATTCCGTATAATCTCATTGAGAAGTTTATATGCGTCAAGCAGTGTTTTCATCAATCGTTTTTGTTTTTTCCATTAAGTATGGTACCGACGGGTATGTTGTATCCTCTTAAAAATTCGGTATCCGTCATACAGTTTCTGCCCTCTAGACGCAGTTCCTTTAAACGCGCCGTTCCGTCGCCGACAGCGACGAGCAAGCCGTTTTTGCAATCCGCGGCGAGCACTGTTCCCGGCGCGGCGCCGTTCGTTCCGAATTCCGCCGTCTCTTCCGCCGCGAACACGTTGAGCCGTTTTTCGTTTATCCACGCATACGCCGACGGCCACGGGATCATTCCGCGCACGAAGTTTTTCAG
>JAITEJ010000131.1 GCA_031282095.1 Clostridiales bacterium | reverse complement strand
ACAAATATTACGCGAAAGACAAAGCGGGCAATAAATCCGCGACGTATTCCTTCACGGTAGACCGAACGTATCCGACCGCGCAGATTTATTCGGGCACGGCCGCGGTACCAAACAATTATTATTCTACGGCAAGCTATATCCGATTTGCGGCGCGCGACGAAAACGGCGTTACTTGCTATATGAAAAGAAACGGCTTTGATTACGGCGTATACCCTTCGGGCGCGGAGATTACCGCCGATGGCGTTTACTCGTTTTACGCGGTTGACCCTGCGGGGAACAAGACGCCCGAGTATAAGATAACGCTTGACAGAACCGCGCCGGTCGGAACGCTTTACGCGGGAAGCGCGATCGTGCCGAGCGGAAGGATTACCAACGCGGCGTACGTTACGTACAGGGCAATGGACAATACGGAGTTATACGCTTCGTACGTGCGAACGCCGAACGCGGCAAACTACGTCAGATTTAAAGACGGGACGCAATTTACGGCGGACGGAACGTATTATTTTTATTCGGAGGACAAGATCGGCAACGTTTCAGGAATCGCGTCCGTTACGCTTGACAGAACCAAACCTGTCGTCGCCGTTTACGCGGACGGGGGAGAGATTGTGAGCGGAGCTTATACTAACCAAAACTATGTCGGATTTTCGGCAAGCGACGCGGGCGGCGGAATTGCGGCGAAGTACGTGAAGCGTCCCGGCGCGGGCGCGTATACGCCATATACCGAGGGAACGCGGTTGAGCGGAGAGGGAGCGTATTTCTTCTACGCGGTTGACGCCGCGGGTAACCGGTCCGACGTATGCGCCGTAACGGTAGACCGCGCGGCGAAGCCTTTAACCGTCGTAGGCTTAACGGAAGACGGGATTACGGACGATAAAAGGGTGACCGGCGACGCAAGTCTGATGTGGGAGGATAGAAATCCCGATGCGTACGCTCCTATCGTTACCGTAACCGTAAACGGCAGGATTTATAACAAGGGCGGCGTGATACGGACTATTGACGGCGGTGCGTACGTTATAGAAAGCGTCGACGCGGTGGGCAACGTATGGACGGACTTATTCACGGCCGAGCGTACAGATGTCTTAAACGGTACTCTGAACAAGGAGTATTGGGAGACGAAAGACGGAGACGGCGATACGTATTCTTTCGCCGCTTACGAGAGCGCGTTAACGTTCGCGAAAGAGCGGGAAGCCGCGCTTGTCAAGACGGGAACGTGGATCGGAAGCGTATGGGACGGCGGCATAGCGATTGATGCCGCCGACGGCGTAAACGCGGTAAACGGGACGTACTACGTGTATAAAAAATCGGGAGAAAACGGCGTATGGGTCGCGTACTTTTCCGTTGAACGGCTGAACGCGGTCATAGCGGAATACGCCGCCGCGTCCGTCACGGCGTATTACTGGTGGCAGAAAGAGCCGGCAACACCCGCGCCGTTTGAGAACCTTTACGAGCTGAGAGACGGCAGGGTTTTCATCGGGAACAGTGTAACCTTAGCGGACCACGCGAACTATCTGATTGACGGCGAGCCGTATATCGGTCTTACGTATTCCGTTCATGGCGTTCATGCCTTGACGGTGTACGACGATTTTGGAAACGGCTACGAGTACGCGCTTATTATCGTCCGTGCCGCGCCCGAAGTGCTTTACGGTTTAAGCGGCGGCGTATGGAATACGGCGGTGAACGAGCGTCGGTACGCGATGAAGGAAGCGGTAACGCTGAGAATCGCGGACGGGCTTGGAGATGCGTTTGCGATGTGCGTTGTACGAAACGGCGCGGGGGAAACCATAGCGATAATCGGGCTTGGCGAGGAATACGTTATAGCGCAAAGCGGAAGATATACCGTACAAGCCGTTAATCATTACGGCATGAGCGCGGAAATCTTGTTTACGCTTTCGCTTGAATACCCCGCCGTAATCTTTGGCGAAAACACGAACGGCAAGCGATTGGAAATAGGCGTGCGGCCGAGCGCGGACAGCGACGCGAACTTAGGAAGCGTCAGGATTTTCCGTAGCGCGGACGACGGTTTGACGTGGCTTGAGCTTGATGCGGACGATTACGGCAGGGCGGTAAACGCGGAGCGGTCGTTTTACGAATTTAACAGGAGCGGCGTATACCGCGTCGTCGTCGAGGATAATTTCCGGAGCGGCATCGACGCGGTAACGGCTGTGGCGGAATACGCGAAGCCTGCGCCGGAGGGAACGCTTGACGGCGTAAGCGACGGCGGTTATACCGGCGGAACGGTAAGGTTTACCTGGACGGACGAAGCGTCCGCGCGTCTTACGCGCGACGGCAATAGGGCGGCGTACTTGTCGGGAACGGAGATTACGGACGAGGGCGAGTACGGGCTGGAGTTCGCGGACGAGGACGGTCACAGCCGCGCGTACATGTTCACCATAGACAGGACCGCGCCATCGGGAGAGCTGTCCGGCGCGGAGAATGGCTGCCTGACGAACAAGCCCGTTACGTTGGAGTTTGAGGATTACGGCGCGGTGGGCGCGCTGTATAGAAACGGCGTTTTGGTCGGCGAGTACGGGAGCGGAACGGCGGTAACCGAGGACGGCGAATATAAAATCACGCTGACGGACAAGGCGGGCAACGCCTCGGAGTATATCTTCGCAATCGACGGCGTGAAACCCGAGGCCGTCTTGTACGGCGTGGAGAACGGCGGGCGGACGGGCGGCGGCGTTGTCCTGAAAAACCCGAGCGAACAATGCGGAGTCAGAGCTTATAAAGACGGCGCTGAGTTCGGGTATAATTTCGGCGAAACGTTGGACAAGGAAGGCGGTTACAGAATCGTGCTGACGGATAACGCGGGGAACGTTACGGAGTACGGGTTCGATATTACGTACGCGGTAAACGCGGCCGGAACGGTCGTCGTTATCATTATAATCGTCACGGTGCTCGGCGGCGCGCTCCTTGTTTGTCTCATGCGCAGGCGCAAGGCGTTCAAAAAGAAATAACGTTTTTCGGCGGCGCGGACTTGGAAAAAAACGCGGCGACGACGCGCAAAACCGTATCGGAAACGCTTGAAGACCGAGTCCGAGAGCGTGCGGAATTCGGACGGGGCGAAAACGAAAAAGTGATGCAGAAGGGGGTAAAAACGGGCTGAAAAGCGAGCAGGATAAGGGTGAGATGCACTTCGGGCGTTAGCCCTCGCGCACCCGCCGAGTTGCGGCAACGGGGATACCCCGTTCCGCGGCCGCTCGCGCGGCGGCAGGCTTGTTTTTTAAGACGTTATAATTGCAACGGGAACGGTAAGCTTAAAACGCTTGCCGTCTTTTATTTCAGACGTTACGGAGGAATTTTTACATGGATATTGCAACGATATTATCGGCGGCGCCGATTAATTTCAATCCGATTATACAACCGATACTGGACGTGTTGAACGCGATATTATGGCCGCTCATCGCGGTCGTAGGCAGCGCGGGAACCGTCTATTGCGTGTTTCTCGGAATAAAAATCGCAAAGAGCGACGAGCAGAACAGCCGCGAGAAAGCGAAAAAAGATTTGCTTGGCGCGGTCGTAGGCTTCGCGCTGATTTTCGTTTTGATAGTCGCGTTGAAGATCGCCGTGCCTATCTTACAAGATTGGGTACGGAGCCAGATATAAGAGAAGGGAGCGAGGTAAACACAGCGATGTTTGACGGTTTAGTCGACCTGCTTTTCGGATGGGTATTCGATTTGATATATCTTTTCCAGAGCGGTATATGCGTGGTCGTGGATTTTATCGTGATAACGTTTTACAAGCTGAGCGGTCTTGAAAACGTTACCATTGACGGCAATAAAACCGATTTATTGTCGCACTTTATTGAAACGCCCGCGATACGGACGGCGTTTTTCGGCGTATTTCTCGTCGGAGTTATACTACTTTTCGTATTCGTACTCATAGCGATAATCCGTTCGGAGTACGCGGACGCGCAGCACAAAAGAACGAAGGGGCAAATACTCGTTAAAGCCGGACAGAGTTTTATTATTTTTCTTATCATTCCGTTTTTGCTTTCCGCGGGCATATTGCTGACGAACGCCGTCATGAGCGCTATAGACGGCAGTATGCAGGCGGGCGTGAGCGGTTCGGGCAAGACGACGTTCGGGGGACAAATACTCGTAACGTCGGGATACGAGGCATACGCGGGAGCGTCGGGCGCGAGAGCGGAGATCGAGCGGAAGTTTATATCGGGCGAGTTAGATTACGCGAATTTAAGCACGGTCAAAAAATACTACGACTTGCAAAACGTCAATTTCTTTGTGGGAATTTTCAGCGGCCTGACGCTGGCGGTCATGTTTGCGCTCGCGGCATTACGGTTTGTGCAAAGGCTGTTCGACGTTATATTGCTTTACGTCGTATCGCCGGTATCGGTCGCGACGATACCGCTTGACGACGGGGCGCGCATGAAACTATGGCGGGAAATGCTTATCTCGAAGGTGCTGTCCGCTTACGGAATCATATTGGCGATGAACTTGTTTTTTCTGATCGTTCCGCAGATAAGCCGAATAAAATTTTTTGACGACGGTTTCCAGAACGGGCTGATGGAACTGCTGTTTATTATCGGCGGCGCGTTTTCGGTTACGAAAGCCTACATGGTCATAGCACAGCTGACGGGCGGCAACGCGGGTATGCAGGAGACGCAGCAAGCGTTGACTAGCATCTATTCCGGCGTCCGTATGGCGCGCGGCGCGGCGCGGTTAGCTGCGGGCGCGGTCGGGCAGATAATCGGCGGCAACGACTTTCGGAGCAATCGGCGCAAGGGTATGGGTTTTGCGGAAAACGTAGGCGCGTCGATGAGCGGCACGCGTAATCGGCGCGGAGAGAGCGACGATAACGTACGGCGCGGAAACAGCGACGGAGATAAGGAACAGAAGAGCGGTCAGGCTCCTGCCGGCGATAACAGGCGCGGTAACGACGGCGGATCGCCGCAAGGAGCGCGGACGCTTAGAGAAAACGACGCGCCGTGGCGTAACGGTGGCGTGGATAACGGTACCGGGAATATCGGGACGGACGGCGGACGTTCCCAAAGTTCGGACGTAGAAACGGAACGGCGGCAAGCCGGCAAGGGACAGGCTTCGTTTGCGGATAGGAACGACAGACGGCAAAGCGGCGCGGACGGCGGCGAAGCCCGGAGCGATACGTACGGCGCGCGGGATACGTTTACGCACGGCGACGGCGCGCGTTGCAGCGGCGCGGATAACGCCGCGTTTATAAGCGCGGACGGCGGAGATATGCAAGTCGGGACAGGCGTATCCGACGGCGGTCGGACGGAAAAATCGCGGCGTACCGAAGGCGAGGAAAGCGCGGACGGCGGCGGCAATCGGGAGAAGACGACGGCGGGACAAAAGGCCGCGCGTTTCCTTGGCGGTATGATGCGGCTGTCTAATTTGCCCGTGGGCGTACTCAAAGATTTAGTGCAAGGCGGCGTGATAACGGCGGGTAAAAATATATGGCCGAGGCTGAGGAACGTGGCGAAAGGACGCGGGGTAATCAATCACGCGGAGTTTATATCTAAACCTTTAAAGGACGGCGCCGCCGCGTACGATAAGACGGACGAAGCGGCGCCGTCGGACGCGAAGGATGCGCGACCTATGCAAGTAAAGCCTAATAAGCGGGACGGAAAGAACGGAGGTAAGGAGCAGGGATGAGGTTTATTCCTAAAAGCACGAAGGTTCGAATGAAGTTTTATAAAAACGCGACGCTGGCGGACGTCTTAATCGGCGGCTGTCTGTTGGGCGTTATAGCGTTAACCGTGTCGAGCAATCTGCCGCATAAATTGTTAATCGCTTTGGGCGCGGCTTGCATAGCCGCGCTCGCTTTTTTTCCGATAGACGACGAACGTATTTACGTGACGGCGTTCCGCATTATACGGCATACGTTTTCCCGTAAAGTTTTTATCAAGGGCGGCAAGTACGACGCCGCGGATTTGTTTCCGTACGAGCGGTTGGAAAACAATTATATCGTAAACAAGGACGGATCGTTTACGGCGGTGTTGGAAATACGTCCGCTTGAATTCCGATTATTGTCGGGCGCGAAGCAGGACGCGATTATCGACGGCGCTATGACGGCGGTATACGACGGCTTATGCTTCGGACAGGAAGCCGCCGTAGTCAAGCTTGAAAGACCGCTAGATCTCAACGGGCAGCTTAACGGTGAGATTGAACGTATTAAACGATTGATCGATTGCCGCGAGAACGGCGGTTTATCCGAAACGGAGTACAAGGCGCGAATGAACGTTATCGAGGACAGGGCGAATGCGATCGACGGTATGAACGGCAACGCGAACGGCTGTTACGGCGCTTACTATTTCATGCTGTACGATAAAGACGTAAAAAGTCTGATGAGCTCTATTAGCCGAATAGGTCGGCTTTTCAATTCGGCGGGCGCGGAAGCGCGGTTGTTGGACAAGGTCGGGTTATACGAGTACGTCGGATTATCCGTAGGCATACCGCCCTCGGCGGCGGATTGCCCGATTAAAAAGCCGCCCTTAACCGAAAACGTATGGATGGATGAACCCGACGCGCCGGAGGAATACCTGCTGTCGGAGCTAATCCCTGACAGAGTGGAATTTAATCTGACGCGGACGCGTCAGGACGGTAAGACTCTGACGCAATTCGTCGTCGCCGGCTATCCGCTGAACGTGTGCAACGCTTGGGGTAGCGGGATTTTCGACCTGCCGTACACGAAGGTCGTCATGAAACTGACTCCCGTGGAGAAATCAAAAGCGGTTAAGCGTATAGACAACGCAGTCATGGAACTGTCGTCAAAGAAGTCGGGCAAGGCAAGCGAGGTTATAAATAAGAGCACGCACGTTGAAACGCTGTCGGTGCTCCTGACGAGTCTGCAAAACGATAACGAAACCATGCTCGACGTTTCGATTATAATAACGGCTTACGACGTACAAGGCGGGAACGAGGTCAGGCGCGCGGTCAAACGCAAACTGAGGGAACTGGGTTTTACCTGCGGCGAGGCGATAGGGCGGCAAGCGGACGCGTATCTCTCGACGGGTTTTTACGATAAGCTTAATTCGACGCGCGGCATACAGTCGTCCGCCGTTGCGGCCTGTTTTCCGTTCGTGTCTAACGCGGTCGTCGAGGAAAACGGGTTGCTGATAGGCGAGAACGATTTGCCCGTGTTCGTGGATTTTTTCCGGCGCGACGGCGGCGAGCGCGTAAACAGTAACATGGTGATCGTCGGAAAACCGGGGAGCGGTAAATCCTACGCCGCTAAGACCTTGCTTTGCAATCTCGCATCGTGCGGCGCGAAAATTTTCGTGCTTGATCCTGAAAACGAATACGGTAAATTAACGGAGTCTTTGGGCGGCAAGGTTTTGGATGCCGGGTCGTCAAGGCACGGCATAATCAATCCGTTTCAAGTTATCGGCTCGTTAAGAGACGAGGACGAAGACGATTCGGGCGGCGATTTCTACGCGCATCTCAGGTTTTTGGAACAATTTTTTAAACTGACTTTCGCGGGGCTGAGCGGCGATTGCTTGGAAATTTTAAACAAGGCGACGTTGGACGCGTACGGGGCGAAAGGTATTACCGGCGGCACGCGGCTTGAGAGCTTGCGGGGCGGCGACTATCCGACTTTTGACGACATTGCGGAAACGGTTGACGAAAAAGCAAAATCCGAAACCGATCCGCATACGTTGTCGTGCTTAAAGAACATTCGGAACTATTTATCGAAATTCGGAAGCGGCGGCATGAACGGCGCGTTATGGAACGGCGCGTCGTCGTTCAGATTATCCGAAAACTTTGTAACTTTTAATTTTCAGCGTTTGCTTGCCGATAAGAACGAAACCGTAGCGAACGCGCAGATGTTGTTGATATTGAAATGGATTGAAAACGAGGTTATCAAGAACCGCGAATATAATAGGCGTAGCGGCGCGGACCGCAAAATAGCGGTCGTTGTGGACGAAGCCCACCTGTTCGTCAACGAGCAGTATCCCGTCGCGTTGGATTTTATGTTTCAGTTGGCGAAGCGCATCAGAAAGTATGACGGTATGCAGATAGTCGTAACGCAGAACATAAAAGATTTTACGGGTACGCCGGAAATAGCGCGGAAGTCAACGGCGATTATAAACGTGTCGCAATACTCGCTTGTATTCAGCCTTTCGCCTAACGATATGAATGACCTTTGTAAATTGTACGAGAAAGCCGGAGAGATAAACGAGAGCGAGCAGGCGAGTATCGTATACAACCCGCGCGGGCGGGCGTTCTTTATTTACGGCCCCGCAAGCAGAACTAATATCGACATACGGGCTACGCCTTATGTCGAGAGCTTATTTATGTAGGGAGGTTACAGAAGGCGATTGCGGGAAACCCCTTTTTGAAAAAAGCGGTTTTCCGCGCCTTTCCCGAAAAACTTTTATACGATAGGAGTAAGAGAGATTGATGGAACTACGGATTAATCCTAAATTCAAGGATTTGATACCGCCTTTGGATTATGAGGAATACGAGAATTTACGCGAGAGCTTGATTAACGAGGGTTGCCGCGATTCGATTGTCACATGGAACGGCGTGATAGTGGACGGGCATAACCGCTATGAGATTTGTTCGCGGCTCGGCATACCGTTTAACACGTTCGAAAAGCGTTTTGAAATTGAGGACGACGCGCTTTTATGGATAATGCGGAATCAGCTTTCAAGGCGTAATTTATGCGACGTAGAACGCACGAGAGTTACACTGAAGTTAAAGGACGTTATAGCGAGGAAAGCGAGAGAAAATTGCAGTCAAGGCGGCGGCGACAGAAAAAGCGAAAGCGCAAAATCGGGTTGGGCAAATTTGTCAGAGCCGATTTTATCCGTAAATACACGCAAAGAGCTTGCGAAAATTGCGGGCGTCAGCGAAGGCACGCTTGCAAAAATCGAAAAGGTAGACAACGAAGCCCCGGAGCCTATACGCGAGGCTATGGGCAAGACGATTTCCGTTGATAAAGCGGCGCGGCTTAACGACCGTCTGCGGCAAACGCCGGAGAATGAACGCGAAACGGAAGCGGAGCGATTGCTGTCGGAAGCCCTTGCAAAAAAAACGGAGCGTATAAACCGCGAGGAAAAAATATCGAAGACGCTGTGCGATATTATCGGGGCGGCGACGGTCGGCTACGAGTACATCACGGACGAATGCGTGGAGATTTATTTGAAAAGGAGTCCGTTGCCGGTTTCGCGAATTATAAGCAACGTCGATTATGAAATCGGTCTGCTGTTGAAGTTAAAGGAATTGATAGCAAAAGCGGGAGGCGCGGGAGGAAGAGAATGAGCAATAAAGAATTATTGAAGTTTATAGACGGCAGAGAGATTGTCGGCCGCGAGGAAATGATAGCGCGGTTCGGGGACAATTACAAAGTACCGCCTTACGAAAAGCTCTCTAAGAGTTACATAGCCTCTAAAATAGCGCAGGTCTTATCTAAAGCGCGGGACGGGGACGGCAGGCGGCTTGTTTTAGCGAAACGCGGCAAGGACGGTGTGCATTACGTTAATATAGACGTTTGCGAAAGTCTTCCCGTGCTGTTACATATTCAAAACCGCATCGAGCGCGACATTATAGGACAAGGGGCTTCGCTGGAGAAGGTGGAAACAAGAATCGAGGCTTTAGAGAGCGGCGAAAATTAACAAGGAGGAATGATGGATGAAACAGGATAAGGTTTTTGCGGTGGTAAAGAAAGCGGGCGCGGGTTCCGAGATACGCCTTATTGAAAAGAATCCGAGAATTTTAAACGAGCTTGCGGAGGGTAAGCGCGAATTAATCCCTTTCCCCGCCGTGCGCGGACTCGGCGTCGCCTTTGACGGCGAGGCCAAAGAAAAGGGTAAACAACCCAATTGTTTTTTGCCGGAATATAACGATCTGTTGTTGGGTACCGTCGTCATAACGGGTATCAATACGGAAACGGGCTTTGTTTCGCTGACGGAAGAACAAGCGGAGAAGATCGAGGAATATTTAAAGGCGAACGACGCGAAGGACTTCAATGGAAACGTCGAGGAAAAAATCGCGTCGGGCTATCTTCCGCCGAGCGAGGAAAACGCGCTTTTCAGTATGTTGTCCGAGATTAAAACCAAACATAAAGCTATGAAATTCAAGTGGTTGTCAAGGAGATAGGAATAGCGCGAATGGATTATAAGCAATTACAGGATTTAAAAAATCAGTATAAAGACTGTATTTTATTCGTCCGAGTCGGGGATTTTTATGAGGCGTTCGGGGAGGACGCCGCCGTGTTAAGCAAGGAATTGGATTTAACCTTAACCGGTCGCGATATGGCGAACGCCGCCGAACGCGTGCCGATGGCGGGCGTACCGTTTCATGCCGTTGAAAGATACATAGCGCGGCTTATCGAGAACGGTCATAAAGTTGCCGTCGCGGAAAACATGGGAGAGTCCGTTTCAATAAAAAAGCCCGAAATAAGGGAGCGGGACGCGGATGAAGAGGAAGAAGATTATTTTGACGGGTGGGCAAAAGACGTCATTAGAAGCGGTTTGAAAGGCGTTCGTAACGACAACCGCGCGGATTATTTGCGGGCGAGACTTATCGCCGCTAACGCATTTTCGGGTATTATCAATAGAGATATGAGTTATTTCGACGCTTCTATCGTGGATCCTGTCTCGAACAGGCTGTACTCCGAAAAGGCGTTGATTAAAAGTATGCTTTCCGAAATATCCGGGGCGGAAGATAAAGCGGTTCAAGCGTTATATCTTAAAGAAATAGCCGAAAGGTTCAGCCGCGAGATAAGCGACGATATTCTGGAAGCTTACGGTTGGGATCGCGACAACCTTTACAAGAATATACTCGAAAAATCCGTGACCGCTCCCGTTCGGACTGTCGCGGAGAATACCGATAATACAGCCGCGCCGAAAACGGTCGCGGCCGAAGCATCGGGCGGGTTAACGATCAAATCACAGGTTGAGGGTTTGGCGGATTGGTCGACGGAAAGCTTGCCGCAAGAAGCGCGCGTAGCCGCCGAATGGCTGATACGAAACGGCTATGAAAACGAAAACGACGTTAAGAGTGCGTTTTATTACCGTCAAACATCGGATATGTCGGACTACCGTTACGCGAAAAGGAACGACGACGACGCGATTGCGAGCCTTGCCGAAAGCTATAAGAAAAGGGCGGCGGACGCACGGAAAGCGGCTATCGTACGCCCGTCCGAGGGGTTACGGGAAACCCGGCAACAAACAACGAGCCAAAATCAAAAAACTAAAAACGTCGGAAATGACGACGCCTTAAACGGTACGGCCGAAACCAAAATCAAAAACGTCAGGGAGGACAAAAAAATGAACGACGGCAAAATTAAAAACTATGAGGACGATTATCCCTTTTTCGAAAACGGCGTGTCTTATGAAAACGCGAACGCCGGCAAGGAAAGCCATCGTCTTACTCCGGAGGATTATATCAAGCAAGCCGATGCGGATTTTATCGCCGCTATGCGCGAAGGGCGCTACCCTGAAATAGTGAACGGGATTGCCGATCTTAATTACAGCCTGCGTAACGTTATGCTTATTAAGAGCCAAATGCCGGAAGCTACTAAAGTTATGGGTATGCACGCATGGAATTATCAAGGACGCTCCGTCATAGGCGGGCAGAAATCGCTCAAGATTCTCGCCGTATCGGACGGTAACGAAGCGGGCGAATACGGCGAGGAAAACCGAGGGGGCAATACTAGCGGCAAAAGCTACCGTTTGAGTTACGATTTTGACGTATCGCAGACCAAGGGCAAAGCTTTAAAGGACAAGG
>JAITEJ010000167.1 GCA_031282095.1 Clostridiales bacterium | reverse complement strand
TGCTCCCCGCTATCGCAATGATCCTGTTTGCCGGAGGAATACGCTACATAATAGAAATGGGCGACGTCATGGACACGATACTGTTCAACGCCGTCGGGCTTATGGACGGGCAGTCTCCTTTCGTAGTTACGCTGCTTATATATCTTATAATTTTCATCTTTGAGATGTTCATTCCGTCCGGATCGGCGAAGGCCTTTTTACTTATGCCCATGGTATTCAATATCTGCACGCTCACCGGTATAGACAAGCAGGTCGCCGTGCTGGCGTTTCACTTTGCGGACGGTTTCTCCAACGTCATACTGCCTACAAACGCCGGACTCCTGTTGATTTTGGGCATGACCACGGTGGATTACGGAAAATGGTTTAGGTGGAGCATGAAAATTCAGCTTACTCTGCTGGCAGCCACGGTCGGCGTGTTGGCGTTGGCGCAGTTCGTCGTCTACGCCTGATGAAATATTGTCCTCGATGCTCCGATTGCCGCGGCTGAGGGGCTTTTATGACGGTAACGCACGAAATTACAAGCGAAAAAAATAAACCGCAGCCGCAGCCGCAAGAATTTCGCCGGTGAGGACGGAAAGTTGTTCGCATAAGAGCAAAGTACGGCGGACAGAGCCTGCCCCTAAAAGCGGATTATGTCCGTTAGGTTATGATATTTTATGTAAAATTACGCATAAAAATAAACGCTCAGACGAAACGTCCGGAAACCGTTGACTAAACAGGAAATACTTCGTATAAGAGCGAAATACGGCGGACAGAGGTTTTGCGATAAGAACGGAGTTCTTTTATCCCCATCGTCCGAGAATAATATTAAGCAAAGCAACCGAAGCGGTAAGCCTTTATAGGTAAAAACTGAAAAATATTTGTATGAGAATAGGAGAGGGCAACCGGAGTCGCAGTGTTGAGAGCATAGGCTATATCCGTTAAATTATGCTTATTCCGTGCATAATTATGCATGAAATAAGCATATAGGCAAAACGTCTGAGAATCGTTGACTAAACGGATAATTGTTTGTATAATAAAACGGATACGATAAAAAATACCGTATCGGCGCTTATATCCGCGTGAAGATTTTAAGTTTCGTCGCACTATGTATTTAGTGCGCGAATTGAGTATCGGCGCTTATATCCGCGTGAAGATTTTAAGCGTTAAGAGGCATATATGACTGAATTTGAAAGGATAAAACAACAAGATAACGAATTTTTCATGAGCGTATACGCGCCTTATGATTTAGCGTTCGTATCGGGCGAAGGCTGTACGCTGACCGACAGCGAGGGCAAAAAATATATTGATTTTTTAGGGGGCATCGCCGTAAACGCGTTGGGATACGGTCATCCTATTTTTGTGAACGCCGTATCCGAGCAGGCAAAAAAGCTCTCTCTCATATCCAACTATTTCTATTCGGAGCAGCGCGGACTTTTGGCAAAGGAGTTGGTCAAAGGAACCAACCTCAAAAAGGCTTTCTTCGGCAACAGCGGCGCTGAGGCGAACGAATGCGCGATCAAGCTTGCCCGCAAATATTTCTTCGTCAACGGACACCATAAATATAAAATCATCACCGCTTCCGACAGCTTTCACGGCAGGACGCTAGCGACGGTGACCGCAACCGGACAGCCCAAATATAATCTCGCGTACGTGCCTCTTCCGGCGGGTTTAGGCGACTACGTGCCGTATAACGACGTTAACGCATTGGAAAAAGCCTTGCAAGACCCCTCAGTGGCGGCTTTTATGATAGAGGTCATTCAGGGAGAGGGCGGAATCTGCCCCGCTTCGCAGGAGTATGTGTCCGCCGCGCGGGAGCTTACCCGTAAAAACGGACAACTCCTGATCATAGACGAGATACAGACGGGCGGCGGCAGAACCGGTAAATTTTGGGCGTTCGAGCACTACGGCACGGAACCCGACATTATAACGGCGGCAAAGGCGATAGGCGGCGGCTTCCCAATATCGGCGTGCCTTGCGACCGACGAGGTGGCGGCGGCTTTCGTTCCCGGCGACCACGGCACCACATTCGGCGCGTCTCCGCTAGCTTGCGGCGTTTCGCTTGCCGTCGTAAAGGAAATCCGTTACGGAGGATTGCTGGAAGCCGCCGAAAGGCGCGGCGCGTATCTTTCGGAACAACTTCAATCTATCGGAGATCCGCGCATAAAGAATGTACGCGGCAAGGGATTGCTGTTGGGCGCGGAAATCGACGCCGCGCTGCCCGCCAAGCAAATCGTGCTGAAAATGTTTGAAGAGGGCTACATCCTAAATGTCTGCGGACATAACGTACTCCGCTTCGTGCCGCCTCTCATCATCTCCGAGGAACAAATCGACGGTATGATCTTTTCACTTAAAAAGGTGCTGAAAACCCTGCAGGTCTAAAAATCCTTGAAAGTACGGTATACACCGGCGGTTTAAATCCGTGGTACAGACAGTCTTCCGCAGCCGGGCAATCGTCTCAAATTCCGGTTATACCGCCGCGCTCGCGCGGCGCGGTAATCAGGCTGAAATATCATTATATTAAGGCTTGCTTTGCCGTAGCGGTTTTACGCAATAAAACGGCGTGTTCCCGCTAAACTATGCGGCATAACGCTCACGCGTTGAGAGTTCCCCTATTGACGCTTTACGGCTGCGGTGATATAATATTATCGTGAGAAACGCACAAACAGGAAAACGCTTTAGTTTTAAGCTCGCCGCTTTGATCGCGGCGATCGCTTTAGTCGCGGCCGCATCGGGAATATCGGTTTTTGCGGCGGTTCGTTATGCGCGTTTGTACAGTTCGGAGCTGCCCGCCGGTTTCACGGCGACAGCGCATACGGGTTGCGTCGGCACGAAGGATAACAGTTTGGAATCCATAAGGTCCGGCGCGGAGTGCGGAGCGGATATCGTTGAATTCGATTTGAGATTTTTAAAAAGCGGCGTTCCCGTTTTAGCGCACGACGACAATTTTTCGGATGATGCGGTTACGTTGCGCGAAGCTTTTGCTTGTGCGCAAAAATACACGGATCTGCGTTTCAACGTCGATTTAAAAGATAAGAATCCGAATTTTCTCGGCGGCGCCGTCGGTATAATCGAAGAATTTTTCGGGTTTCCGACAGATCGCGTGTTTTTCACGGGTATCGAGTCCGACGATCCCTGTACAGAGATATTGCGCGCGAACGCAATCGCATTTTACTTAAATCCCGATATTAAATATTCGGAACGTAATTCCGAAAGCGTTTTAAACCGCGAAATTTCGCGCGCGTTGCAGATGGGAGCCGTGGGGATAAATATGAAACATACGCTGTCGACTCGAAAGTCCGTTGAAAAATTTCACAACGCCGGGTTGAAAGTGTCCGTGTTTACACCGAATTCGCAATGGAGCATGGCGCGTCTTATACCTTTGGGCGTTGATAACATCACTACGAAACGCCCCGACCGATTGGCTGAAATTATCGAAAGACAAAGAAAAAGCTGATCCGCAACTTCTCGAAACGGATTATCGCGGAAAAGCGAAAGGCATTTTATACGGATTGCGTTCGGCATTTTGCTTCGATCGCGTGCGCTTAATAATTCTCTATTAATAAGCCGCAGTTCTCTTATGTTCACCGTTTCCGTTTTCTCCAAACAAACAATAAAATAACGCCCCTGAGCGCAAGCCCTTTTCATTAATGTTTTGCGCTTTCGCGTGACAAAAGGATGACCGTAAAATGTTCAGAAATTCTGCGAAAACGATAGCGCTCATAGCGCATGACAATAAAAAAACCGAAATGGCGGAATGGGCGAAAGCGAATGCGGAAACACTGAAAAACTATCGCCTTTGCGGCACCGGAACTACTGCGAAAAGAGTGTCCGAAGCTGCAGGGCTCACCGTAATGCCCTATCTCAGCGGACCTCTAGGCGGCGATCAGCAGATAGGCGCCAAAATTGCCGAAGGCAAGATAGATATCGTCATTTTCTTTTGCGATCCTTTACAGGCGCAACCCCACGATCCTGACGTTAAAGCCCTTTTAAGAATAGCGGTGGTTTACGATATTCCGATAGCGACCAATAAGGCGACGGCCGATTACGTAATCACATCGACGCTTTTGAACCGTCCGCAATAGTCTTGTAGTGCGTGGATTGAAATGTCATAATCGGGGGACGATTTTTTCGCCGCCGTCCAGTCACATTACGCATGTGAGGATGCGCATACAAAAATGAGCAAGTTGTGTCGCACTACGCATGACGGTATGAATACGGCAAAAACGCGCCGATGCCCTTCAATTACTTATACAGACGCGGCAATCGCTTAACAAACAGTGAAGCGATTGCCGTAGCTTCTTGCATAAATCTTCTTGACAACGGTGTAAAAAGCTTTATAATTATATAAATAAAGCTATAGTTTTGTTATATGCTTTAGTGTTTGAGGATATAATTACCGCATGATAAAATATCGGTAAAGGTAAAAGGAACAAAACATGAAAATCATCAGAAAACTTATAGGCTTCGTTGTTTCCGTCGCGTTTATGGCGGGCATATTGATAGCGATTGACCAACTGGCGATAAACCCTTCCGCTGAAAAAACAGCCGAAAGATTCAGTCGTTTTGAGGAAACCGAAGCGGAAATAGATCCGGCGGCGACCGCCTTTACAGAGAAAACTCTGTCTCTGATTCGCGAAAGCGATCGCGTCAAAAACATCGTAGTGATCATCGACTCATCATCCACCGAGCCTTTCTATTCTTATATCGTTTTCTACGATAATATATCCGAACCATGGAATGTATATAAGGATCTCAAAAAAGCTACGGGAAAGGAGCGTGTTTCCGTACGCGGCAAAACAGTATTTATCGGCTCAAAAACCGCCGAACGCGACTATCGCGAAATAATTTTCTAGACATACGTACGCAACGCATCGGTCGGCACGACCTTCGCCGTTTTCTTAAATCGTGACGCGGAGTTCTTCAACAGAGTTGCATTGCCGAAACAGAAAGCCTTATTCAATACCGCTCATCGGTTGAGTGTTTGTTTTGCAACATCGCCGTATGAAGCCAGGTAATGTATATAAATCATAGAGGAAAAAATCGCGTTTCCATAAGAGGCAAAAGAGCGCTTATCAGTTCTCAAATTGCCGAACGCGGTCATTGTAGCAAATATTTTGTTATGAGAACTTTTTGCGACGAAACTGTTTTTGCCGTTTCTTTGCGTCACGCGGTATTGTTTTCTGATAAGACTTACATGCAATAGAGAAAGTTTTTGTTTCGCGTTACCGTTCCGA
>JAITEJ010000040.1 GCA_031282095.1 Clostridiales bacterium | reverse complement strand
CACACGCCGAACAGCAGAGTTATCTTGCGGATCAGGCGGAATACGAGGGTTGGCTGTTCGACTATCAGATGATGTTCACGGTAAGCACGATTGTTGCGGTGGCGGTGGGCGTAGCGTTTATTTTCACCGTCAAGAAGCTAGCGGGCAAATATTTCAAGTACATAGCGCTGGGGGCGACCGTGCTTTTGGGGGTGCTGACAATCGTTTTCTTCGTGCTGAGCGGCACAAATCTGGGAAGCGGCTTCGGCATCGGAAGCGAGGTTCTTACCGAAAAATCCAGTATGTATTTAGCCGTCGCGATAGCCGCGTCTCTGCTCTTGGGTTTTGTCCTGATTGCGATAAGCGGCGGTCCTAAGACGACTACGACCGAAATCGTTTACGCCGCCGTGTGCATAGCCGTATCGTTCGCGCTGTCTTACATAAGGATTTTAAAACTCCCTCAGGGAGGTTCCGTAACAATCGCAAGTCTTGTGCCCATTGCCGTTTACAGTTACAAGTTCGGGGTTAAAAAGGGCATGATGTGCTGCTTTATCTACGGTATGCTGCAAGCGTTGCAGGATCCGTGGATCGTGCACCCTCTGCAATTTTTCCTGGATTATCCTATCGCGTTCGCTCTGATCGGACTTACCGGCTTGTTCAGAAAAGCAAAGTTTACCGAAAATAAAACCAATATCGCATTGACCGCGCTCGCGGGCTTTATCGTCGCGCTTTTAGGCCGCTATTTGAGCCACGCCGTTTCCGGCGCGGTGTTTTTCGGAACCTACGGAGCGGCATACGGAATTGAAAGCGCCGCCGCATGGGGCTTCGTTTATAACCTATTCGTGTTCGCCGACGGAGCAATAGCAGCCGTCGCGCTGTTCCTGCTTCTGTCGAATAAAGATGTGGCGAGACTTGTGCTGCAACCCGATTTGAGGCGCCGCGCCGCGGATGCGAACACCGAAACGCAAACCCAAGCTGAAGCCGCTGAGGAAACACAATCCGCGGATTGAAAATTGACGCCGAATTTTGAGGGGCAATAACAGAGTGCCGTGATTGCGGCGGCGCGCGCATTTATGCTCGTGCGACGGATAATCGGCGTCCGAATTAAACCGCCATTCCCGCGGCGCATACGCGGATTATCTTAACGGATAGTTTCGTTTGAATTCCTACGAACGCAAAGTGCATCTGCGAAAAGCCTTGCGGTCAGGCACTCTTAAAACCGATACAAAATTGTCTTTCGCAAACGGCAAAATGTCTGAAAAACAGCTCCGTACGCCGCGCGGCAAGCGCGTTTCAAAAGTTTGCCGACGGTCATTGAACTAAAAAGCGCTCAAATTCTTGGAAATGAGCGCTTTTTTTTATTTGTTTTTCAGATAACAGAACTCCGAGACGATTTAATTCTTAATATGCGCCGTATGCCGTCAATTTCCGCGGCGGCGGAATAATTTGCCGCGTTTGCACATTTTGGTCTCCGATTACTGAATAACCGCGTACGGACCGATCGCAAAGTACGGCTTAAATATACACGTATATACAAGGCGCCGTTTCCAAAACTCGTGCGCAAATCAACTCGGACTTGCTTAAATATACACGTACATACAAGGCGCCGTGGCGGTAGGTTCGGTTATCTTGTCTCCGTGATTTGGCTTAAATATATACGTATAGACAAGACGCCGTGTTCTCCTCAAAAAAACTGACCGATCGGAACACGAACGATAAATTGCGGGGATGATTTACGCGTTTTTTCGCAAGTGAACAAAACATGAATGAGAGTACGTCGGATAAATAATCGTTAAACCCGTAATGCAAAGAGCGATACGCGCGCCCTATCCGACATAATGAGCGCCGGTGCTTTGCTTTAGACTTTTAAACGCGGCGGTACGCGCACTCTATCCGATCGTAACCGAATATGTGTTTCGTTGCGAAGCTGAGCCGGACGGCATATATTGCTATTGAAATATATTTTCAAGGAGAAGCATATATGAAAACTATCGTGATAGATGCCGGACACGGCGATTACGACTACGGCGCGGTAGCGAACGACCGTTATGAAAAGGACGATAATCTGCGTTTTGCCCGTATGATCGCCGAAAGGCTACGAGATGCGTGTCAGAAAGTTATAATGACGCGAAACTCGGATACGTTTGTTCCTCTTTTGGAGAGAAGCTACATATCCAATAACGCCGGCGCGGATTTGTTCGTGTCATTGCACAGGAATGCCGCGGAAAACACGGCGGCTTCGGGTATAGAAATTTACGTTTATCCGGGCGCGGGTCAGACCACCCGCACTTATGCGGAAATAGTAGGCGACGCTATGTCGGCGGTAGGAGCCATGCCCGACCGAGGTGTAAAGGAAGGTAATTTCTCGGTCCTGCGAAATACGCGCGCGTCTGCAATGCTTATTGAAACGGGTTTTCTCACCAATCCCGCCGACAATGTTTCTTTCGATGAAAATATAGAACGTTATGCCGACTCCGTAGCAGAAGGAATTATGCGCGCTCTTAAAGAAAAACCGTGCGCGCCGCCGTCGAAAGGCGACGAGATTATAAAAGAAATACAAACTACGCTTAACAGCCGTTACGGAACGGGTTTGACCGTGGACGGAATATTCGGACCGAAAACCAAATCCGCCGTCGTTCGCGGTCTGCAAACCGAACTGAACCGTACTTACGGCGCGCGGCTTGCCGTGGACGGCATTTTCGGGCCCAAAACCAAAGCGGCGGTACGTCCGGTAAACAAAGGCGCGCGCGGCAATATCGTCTATCTCCTGCAGTCCGCCCTCTATGCGGCCGGCTACGATATAGCCGTTGACGGCATTTTCGGTGCGGAAACCGAAGCCGCTGTGCGCAAATATCAGGCATCCCGCGGACTTGCCGTGGACGGTATCGCCGGGGCAAACACTTTTGAAAGTTTGCTGAAATAACTTTGTTTAATCATATAAAGATGGTTTAAATATCATAAAATGCCATATAAAAAACCCTTTTATCTAAAAATCCGACTTAGCGCGGATTTTTTAGATACAAAACGCGGAATAAATTTTTTATTATCGGCGTAGATTTTTCAAACTGCTTCGTAGACAAATGTTCACCTATAATGTATAATAACCGTATGGCATTAAAAATTTGCGCGCTTGCAAGCGGCAGCAAGGGCAATTGCATATACATATCCAGCGGTAAAACAAATCTGCTTGTAGACGCCGGCATTCCTTTTTCAGCTATACGTAACGGGCTTAAAAGTATCGGTGCGGATATAAACGAAATAGACGCGGTTCTCGTATCGCACGAGCACACCGACCATATCCGCGCTCTCGCGCAAGTTTCCGAGGTTGCGGCGGTCTATGCTCACGAGCAAGTATGGCGGGCTTTAGATGGACGCGCCGTGGTTTGCCGTGAGGAAAAGCCGTTCTGCGACGACGTATTTTCCATAGGCGATATAGACGTTACGCCTTTCCGCGTACCGCACGACGCCGCTTATACCGTCGGCTTCTCTTTTGACGCGGACGGCGGAAAAATAAGCGTCGCAACGGATCTGGGTTATATGACGCGCGGCGTATTGAGCCACCTTAAAGGCAGTGACGTGGTGCTTTTGGAATCCAATCACGATGAACGCCTCCTAAGAAACGGCAGATACCCCGAAGCCTTAAAACAACGAATTTTAAGCAAAAACGGACACCTTTCAAATGAGACGTGCGCGCTCACCGTCCGCGAACTGTTATCCGCCGGAGGTACGCATACGGTAATTCTCGGACACTTGAGTGAGGAAAACAACCGTCCCGATTTGGCTTACAAGACGTCGGCGGCTTATGCGGAACGGCTCGGCGCGCGCGCGGGCGAGGACTTTACCCTCGCCGTCGCCGTTCAGCACGAAATAAGCGGATTATTCGAGTGCAAACCTTTCAGCCCTCATTTAAAACGCGTTTAAAGAATACTCCGATATACCGCAATAATAAAACGTGTTTTTCCGACCGCGCGTCCGAACTTTCAGCATGAACGACAGCTCCGATTATAATGACGGAAAAACATTATTACCGCCGAACGAAACAGCCTCGTAAAAAACGATGAATTCAATACGGTCGTCAAGCGAACCTATTTCATGCGAAAAAGCGCAATATGGTATAAGCGCCCGAATGAGAAATGTCGGAACATAGGGACCGATTTCCTAAAAATCGAGCAAATACTGGGTATATTGCAGTTTCTCTTCCTCACGGTAAAGCGCGGTGATATAAACGCTTATAGGAAACGTTAAAGGAATATACCCGATCACGGCAAACCGAATAATACGAACATATTCGGAACGGCTCGCAAGCGGTATCTTT
>JAITEJ010000029.1 GCA_031282095.1 Clostridiales bacterium | reverse complement strand
AATAAATACAACGGATACGGTAAAGACCGTATCCGTTGTGAAAAATATATTAAAGTTTATGTACGAAGGACATACGCACCGCAATACACGGACGGAGAGTTTAAAATTAAATTCTTTCGCCCACCCTGAAGTACGTTGCAATCCTGTTTTAATGCGGATTGACTGTTATCCGTTCATATCAATCACAGCGGTGGCACGCGGGCTCATATGCGGCGGTTGCGACGATAAAGGCATCTTGTCCCGGACTCTCCAGTTGCGCGCGGGAATGGACGGACGGCGGCGGGTTTAGACGGATTATTTTACGCAACCCGGCGGAGCGGGGGATATCTACAGCCCGAGAAGTTGGTCGTCTTTCTTAATCCAATTTACCTTACGGAGAATTTCGCTGACGAGCAGACTGACGACGGCGGGGATTACGAACATGAGGAGGGCTATTCCCAGACCGATCTGCCATGCGGGGAGTCCGGCGCGGGAGGATTCATCGACGACGCCGAATACGCCGACGAGTCCGGAGGTACCCATACCGCCGCCGGCGGGGGTGCAACGTAACTCAAACACGGTTGTGGCAAGCGGTCCGACCACTATGCTTGCGGCGACGGCGGGGAGCAGTATGCGCGGATTCTTCATGAGGTTGGGAATTTGCAGCATACTTGTGCCTAAACCCTGCGAGATAAGACCGCCCCATTTGTTTTCACGGAAGCTTGCGACGGCAAAGCCCACCATATGCGCCGCGCAGCCTACGACAGCCGCGCCGCCGGCAAGGGCCATGGTGTTATACTCCGGAGCGCCGAACGCCGCCGCCGTCATGACGGGACCGGCGATAGCGATCCACATCGCCGCGGAAGACGTCGGGAGGGTGAGAATTAAGCCCATGACCGCAGAGATCAGGACGCCCATGAAGAACGGAGTTATGTCGGTGAAAAAGATGATTCCTTTCGCTATAAGATCAACGAACTTGATAAAGGGCCACGCCGCGTACGCGCCGGCCATGGACGCGAACAGCATAACAAGAGGCACGACGATGATGTCCACTTTGGTTTTTCCGGACACTAAATTGCCGAACTCCACGGCTATTACGGCGGCTATGTACGCGCCTATAGGATTGCCCGGACCGCTGAGCGACATGAAATTCACAGAGCTGACCGCCTCGTTGCCCGAGATGAACTGAGATGAAAACGCGCCTATGACGCCCGCGACAATCGCGGAGAATACCACCAAATTACTGCCCTTAAGGGCTTTGGCAATGCCCGCGCCTATGCCCGCGCCCATGAGAACGGACGCTACCGTGCCGATTGCCACGAACGCGCTTCCCACGGATTGCCCCGCCGCGGTACCCGATTTCATGATTTCCGTGCCGAGCTGCTTTAAAATGGTGCCGGCGATGAGCGTCACAAATAAACCCTGCGCCATACCGCCGAAAGCGTCGATAAAATAACGTTTAAAGATACGCTTTATGAGTTTAAGCGTTTCGTCTTTTGTGGTTCCGCGTTTTTTTAACGCGGTATCCTCCGCCGCAAGCTTTTCCAATTCATCCATTTTAAGAACTCCCGTAGCGCCGCCGTTTTAAATTTAAGCGAGTTTGTGATATAAATTTGCAAACCCGCACACGCCGCGTTTTGTATTTCGCGCGTTATGCGGGGTTTCATCGTAATAAATATGCGTCGTCAGCCGCGTATTCGGTTTGTTGCGGAAAGTGCTTATGCAGTCCGCATTTCTTCCGATTATCGTTTCAAATCTTGTCAACTTGCCGCGGCGTACTCTTTCGGATTGAATCTATGGCTTGCCGTACGTATGAGTGTGCGGTCGCTGCAGATGCGAAGCAGGCTTTTACTGCGTTGGAAGTAGTTCGTACGTATGCGGCCGCCGTTTTGAATTTATTAAATCGGTTTTGTCGACCGCGTTTTATGGCGGCGAGCGTCGACTGTGTTCCGCCGCGGACGGTAACGTTTTATTAATACCGTTTCGGCCGGCGCGATTACAATCGTTTTACCGTTTCAATAAGCACCTTTATAACGGAGGTAATCGTTTCGGATTCGTTAAAATCAATCGCGTCGGTTGTGTTTTCTCTGACGGCGAGCGTCGCCGCCTCTATTTGTTTCGCGGTGAACGCCGAGAAAGTGTGATCGGAACCGGACGCTAACTTTTTGCCTGTAGATACGTAGGCGATATTCGCCGCGTCCAAAGCGGCTTTTAGTTTTGCGGCGGCATCCGCGCCGCTTGCTTTGAACGCCGCGGCGTCATACTCGGGAACTGTAAAATCGCCGCCGGTTATCGCTTCAACATCGATTACCGCCGGATTTATCAGCAGATCGTCCCGTCCCCAATGCTGTTTGACAAAAGCCGCCGCGCCGGAATTTCCGTTCTGCCTGCCTGAAAAAGCGGCGAAAATCAAGCGAGTGTTTGCCGGACGCTCCTCGGGGCGCGCGGCGAAGTATTCGAACGTCGCGAGCGCCGCTCCCGATGCCTTTTGATTGTTTTCCACTATGTGCCGCTTATCCCACGAAGTGTAGGTGGCAAGATAGAAAACCGACGGCAACACGATCAGAATGGGCGTCAGAGAAAACGCCACCATTTTCG
>JAITEJ010000198.1 GCA_031282095.1 Clostridiales bacterium | reverse complement strand
CGAGAACTGAGCTCTGCTACGCGCCGCGACAAAATAGGAGAAATACCGCTTGCGGTGAACGCGAACAACAGCGACAACACAGACATACCTATTTGATATAACCCCACTGTTTCCGCGCCGAACGTCCGTGACATGTAAATTTTAAATACAAAACCCAGCATCCTTGTCATAACTGAGAATGCCGTTACTGTCGCTACGGATTTAAAGATCGCTTTAATACTGCATTCCTCCGGACGGCGGCGTTAACGCGCCCATATACTATATTGCGGATAAGCGCGTTAAAATACCGTTTTTCCGTTATCGGTTCAAATGCGCTCGCGAAAAAAGTTTATCCGCATACGTACAAAACGAAAAACACTCCTTGCCGTGTGCGAATAAGTGTGCAACAGGACTTCTGTACGGCATTTTATTATCCGAACAATACATGATAATGCGCCCGAATGCACGGCAAGATTTTCCCTAATACAAATTAAAATACTGTTGACACGGCGCCGTTGTAAGTTTAAACTGTATATATAATTAAATCTCCGCATCAGCGGATAATGAAAGAGGAAAGCATCCGATTGCAAAAAATCCGCCGTACAAGGCGGAACCGGCGTTGAAGCAGTTGCGGAAAACCGTGCTGACGCCGTATTTCTAAATTATGAAAGCGGTTATTCAAAGAGTAGGAAAAACAAAACTAAGTGTAGACGGCGAGCTTGTGTCCGAGATTGAGGGCGGACTGACAGTGTTTCTGGGAGTGGAGCGCGGCGACACCGAGGAACAAGCAAGAGAATTTGCGTTAAAGCTTGTCAAACTGCGCATTTTTGCCGATGATGCGGGAAAAATAAACTTATCCGTCGCCGACAAGCATTTGGAGATCCTCCTCGTTTCGCAATTTTCACTTACCGCGCGCATCGGAAAGGGACACGGCAACCGCCCCGATTTCGGCAACGCCGAAATTCCCGAACGCGCGGAGACCATTTACCGTCTTGTAGGAAAAACAGTTAACGACGCGGGCATTCCCGTCAAGTACGGCAGGTTCGGTGCGCATATGCAGATTGATCAATACAACGACGGTCCGCTGACCGTTATTTATGAATCGAAACCGCAAGAAAAATCTTAAACTTAAGCTTGCCGCGCGGAATCATTTTTTTCTGTCTCAGGTCGGTTCTCTTACGCCGTATACGCCGCTCATTATATACCGCTCATCGTCAAGCGTTTTTGATTCTATCACAAAAAAATTTAAATTATACGATATAAAAATCACCGACAGCGTGTCATAAATAGCAGTTTAAATTAATTCATGCGCTTTTTTGATACAGCACATATATAATAATCACTTTGAAAAGATTATCTTTTCTCTCAAAACTTTCGGAAGAAACCGTATTTGCTGACCGTGTTTCAAGTTTGTTGTATTTGAAAACGAATCCTATTACCGTGTGCAAAACATCACCGGCACGCAAGCTTTGTGTTTTGATATAACCGCACCGTATATACCATTAGGCAAATCAAAGGCGATAAAATAACTTGTCCGCCGTAAGTTGAAACCTCGGCAAATTCGAGGACATTACTTGACGGCGGACTACTGTATGGTCGGCGGGAGCTGAATTCCGTTTTACTCCGCGGAAACCATGGAGTTAAAAGTTTTTCTCCGCTCTCCGGGGATCGGGAAATCGGAGGTTTCCGCTTTACTCCGCGATGACTGCTAAATCGGCAATTGCGCTCCGCTCTCCGGGGATCGGGAAATCAGTAGTTTCCGCTTTACTCCGCGGGGGCTGTTAAATCGGAAGTTGCGACCTGTCCGTCAGAGACGGCAAAATCGGGAGTTTCCGCGCCGATGCGCGCCGCATGACGCTTCATATTGAGTTCTTTCAATATTTTGGCGTGTTCGTCGTCGGGAAGCGCGTATTTCCATGTCGGAATTACGGATAGCAGGCAGCCTATTGCCGGAAGTATCGACACAAGCAAGAACAGCACCGTCATGAAGCTGTAATACTGCGGCTCGTTACGCGGAATACCGCCCGCCGATATGAAAGAGTTAAGCTCCGCTACGCGCGCGTCGGAAAAACCGACCGCCGTATAGGCTATTCCGCTTATTATCGTGGCTATTCCGCCTGTAATTTTGGCGATGAAGGTTTGTCCGCTGAAAAATACGCCGTCGGGTCTTCCTCCGTAATGATATTCCTCATAATCGACCGAGTCGGCTATCATATAGGACTGCAGCGCGAGGTTGATACCCAACGCGGCTCCGCAAACCGTGAAGAGAACGAAGCAGACGGCGAGAGCGGCGGGATGAACGAGACTGCCGCGAGGAGCGGCTATATACAATACGAAAAACAGGGTGTACGGTATTGCGGAGATGATGTTGCTGAAGTTGTACAGCCTCTTTTTAGAAAACCGCAACGCCAGTTTAGGAGTGAAAGCGGTCGCGACGAATTGTCCGGCGAAGAGTCCTCCGCCGAGTATCACCATATACACCAACGCGAGCGTCGCGTCTTTGCTGGCAAAATAATAGGTGACGATGGGCATCGCCGCCAACGCTATAAGCATACGGGGACTTCCCAATATGCCCGACAAAAGTATTTGTCTGAAGGGCTTGTTACGCCACATGATTTTGAAGCTTTCCTTAAGAGTCGGCTTTTTGCCGACGGAGGGAATGCGTTCCTTGACGACGAAACCGCATATCTGAAACATCGCCGCGCCGACTAAGGCAAGCCCCGCGGCTATTATAAGAAAGCCGAAGCGTTCGCCCTGAGCCGATCCGCCGACCGACGGAGCAAGAGTATCAGCCAAACCCAACGCGATCGGCTGCATACTTAACATGACGATGCCGCTGCCTATACCGCCGGCTATGCGCGCCAAGCT
>JAITEJ010000196.1 GCA_031282095.1 Clostridiales bacterium | reverse complement strand
ACAGCGTTTCCCCGCCGACCCTACGCGAGGGGGAATCGGGCAAAACAATCCCTGTTTGCCGTTCCAACTCCAGCAAACGGTCATACATTTTGTCGTATTCAGCGTCCGCTATCACCGGCTCATCCTTTACGTAGTAGAGGTAAGCATGATAATTCAATTTTTCAACAAGCGATTTAAGTTCGTCCATAACCGTCAATTCCGTTTATTCCCCTTTTAAAAATAAAATCTCCGTCCTCATAAATTGTAATTAAATTCGCGTACCGGTCATTCGCTTGAAACAGATCGTCGGCATTCTCTTGCGAACGGCTGAACCTGCCTACTATGCGGCGAGGGATTTTTTAAAATAAGCCCACGCTTTCCCAATATCGACCGAACCCGAATAACACGGTTATACAACCTATAACAATTTCAGATGATCCGCGACTATGACGGCGATAAAGACCTTTACTCCCAAACCTTGAAAAGCGATGGTAATTTTCATTTCCTCGCCTTCGCCCGTTACGGCGGTAATCAGACCCTTTCCGAATTTATCGTGATATATATCCGTTCCCGGTTTAAAGTTATCGATTTTGGCGTTTAAAGCCTTATTTTGATCTTCAAACGGTTTACGTACTGCGGGTACGGGCGGTCGCTCCGGCTTAGAACCGCCGCCGTAGCTGCCGTACCTTTTGGGATCGTTTCTCGCCGCCGTTAACGGGGTGTAACCGCCTCTCTCTCCGTCCTCGGGATTAGTCCCCCACGTGCCGTTTTCGGCGCCGCTCCTCCTGCCTCCGAAGCTCCCGCCGTAACGCGCGCCGAAATCCCTCTCCGCGCCGAAACCCGCAGCCGGACGCGGCGCGTTATCGGAACAGCCCATTTCGGTTATAAAACGGCTCCTTTCGTTACTTTCGGTTTTGCCGAATCTGAAACGCGAATAGGCGTGAGTGATGAACAGTTTATTTTTCGCGCGTGTGATCGCCACATACATCAGCCGGCGCTCTTCCTCTATATCGCCCGCCGAAACGGCGCGCATAACGGGGAAAATGCCCTCCTCGGCGCCTATTATAAACACCGCCGGAAATTCCATACCCTTTACGGCGTGAACCGTCGCCACGGTTACGTAATTGCCGTCCTTTACCTCGTCGCCCGCGCTTATTAACGCAAGGCTTTGCAGATAATCGTCTATGGTTCCGTTCGGATTTTCATCCTCGAACTCGCTGACGGAGGATATAAATTCTCCTATATTTTCAAAGCGTAGCTTGTCCTCCTGCGAGCCGTTTTCCAGCATAGCCTTTAGTCCGGAGCGTTCCGCGGCGAAAGCGGCGAACCCGGACGCGCTCATCGTCTGTTTGGCGCACCGCAAATCCTCAATAACAGCCAAAAACAGCCTTAGCCGTTGTTTTACCGCGGTCGAGAGATTTGTTTCGTCGATATGCCTAAGCGTTTCCAAAATTCCGCACTCTTCCGACCGTGCGGCAATTTCGGCGACGGTGCTTTCGCCTATGCCGCGCTTCGGCACGTTGATGATCCTAAGCAGGGACTCGTTGTCGCGCGGATTGACCGCCGCACGCAGATAAGCGGTCAAATCCTTTATCTCTTTACGCTCGAAAAACTTAAAACCCCCGAATACCTTGTAGGGTATCCCGTGGGCGTTGAACCGTTCCTCAAAAGAACGGGACAGAGAGTTCGCGCGCATAAGCACCGCGAAATCGCGATAGTCGCAACCGCTCCGCCTTATCAATTCGCATATGTTTTTTATGACGTAATCCGCCTCGTCTCGGTCGTTCACCGCCGTAAAAACCTCTATTTTCTCTCCCGCCGCGCGGCTTGCTATAAGCACCTTTCCGTAGCGCGCGCCGTTATTTTTTATGACCGCGTTCGCAGCCCTTAAAATGTTGCCCGCGCTGCGGTAGTTTATCTCCAATTTTATGACTTGCGCGTCTGGAAAATCCTTGGGAAAATTCAAAATATTGTCTATGACCGCGCCCCGCCAGCTGTAAATGCTCTGATCCTCGTCGCCCACCACGAAAATGTTGCGGTGTTTACCCGAAAGTTGTTTAACAAGCTCGTATTGCACCTTGTTCGTATCCTGAAATTCGTCCACGAGTATGTAGCGGTAGCGTTCCTGATATTTAAGGAGCGCGTCGGGACATTCCGCAAACAGCCTCGCGGTTTCGGAAAGCAAATCGTCGAAATCTAAGGCGTTGGCTTGTCTGAGCTCATCTCCGTACGCTTTAAATATATTATAGATAAGCCGCGCATTGTTCACCGTCTCGCAGTTTTCCGCTAAAAACTCCTCCGGCGTTATACCGAAGTTTTTGGAATTGCCTATGTGAAAGCAGACCTCGCTGCAAGTCTTTTTATCCTCTATGTGATTAAGCTTAAGTAGCCTCTTCAGAACGCGGTCGGTATCGCCCTCGTCATATATGGAAAACGCCGCGTCATAGCCCAAGTTATGACCCTCTATCCGCAGAAGCCTAGCGGCGAAACTGTGAAAAGTGGAGGCTGTTACGCGGCATTCGCCGCCGCAAAGCCCCGCTATGCGGTTTTTCATTTCGCCCGCCGCCTTGTTCGTAAAGGTTATTGCGAGTATGGAATAGGGAGAAACGCCCGCGCTTATAAGCCGCGCTATTCGTTCTGTGAGAACCCGCGTTTTACCGCTGCCCGCGCCCGCCAACACCAAAACGGGTCCGTCTCCGAACTCTACCGCCTGTCTTTGCGTTTCATTTAATTTAAATGTTCTGTTTTCGCCCATCTGTAAACCGACACCTTTTCAAGTAAAAATCCGCACCGCAACCGTCGGCGCGCGATAATAATATTATATTTAATCCTAAAACGCGGTTCGGGTTGCTTAAGCGTTCCCGACGGGAAATCAACAAAGTCCCGCTGCCGCCGCGCCGCCGCCTTATGTCTCAATCCGCGACTTTTTAATTATTATTAATTATAACATACCGCGCGCTTATTGACAACCCGTGAAAGCGCGGATATAATGAAATAATAAAACGACCGCAAAAATTCAACCGCGAACTTTTGCCGCCGTTCAGGCAATGCCGGTTTATTTGGAAGGCGAATCGGGAGGATTACATTATGACGGCGGTATATATTCTTGCGGGTTCTTCCGTTCTGACAGGCGGAATAGCGGCGTACTTCGCGGCGAAAAATTCACACCTGCTTAAACTCGCGTTTAAGACGACCGCTTCCCTGCTGTTTTGTATAACCGCCCTCGCGGCGTTTTTGCACTCCGCGGTCAACGAACCGTCCTATGCCGCTTCGGTGATTCTCGCGCTTATATTCGGGCTGGTCGGAGACATTTTTCTTGCCGTCGAAAACTTTTACACCGATAAGAAAGTTTCTTCCGTACTCATGCTGACGGGCGGCGCAAGTTTTTTGGCGGGGCACCTATTCTACATAGTCATCCTCTTCAGAATCGCCCCCTTCAGTCCCGTATCTCTCGCCGCCGCGCTCTCGGTGCCCGCGCTTTTCCTGCTGCTGTCCTTAATTCCCGTCATAAAGACGAACGACGGCAAGCGCGTCCCCGTCCTCGGCGCGGGCAAGCTCCTGATCCCCTTTTTAATCTACGCGCTTATTTTAGGTCTGATGCTCGCCGCGTCCCTCAACGCCTACATATACCGAAAAGACAATGCCGGCACATTACTTTTAACCGCCGCCGTATTATTCACACTGTCCGATGTTTCCCTTGCGGTCAACGCTTTTCCATCCGCGGACTTTAAAATTAAACCGTATCTTAACTACCCGGTTTTCATACTCTATTACGCGGCTCAGGTCCTGTTCGCCGCATCCGTAGCCTTTGTCTAGCGGAAATCAATACGCTCCTTACGGAAGCCGTAAAACGAATTCCGGGATACATACCGACAAATTTAAAAACGGGCGCATATGCAATTCAGCATATGCGCCCGTTTTTAAGCTTCAAACTGTCGGTTCACGGCGCTTTCGTTCGCTTTTTTTCCGTGTACGGAATGCAAAGCGGTATGGGGAATCTGCTGTTTTCCGTTTCGCGTTTTTGCCGCGACGCGCAAATGAATAATTGAAGAAAATGCGATCCTCGTTTTGCGATGCGGCACGGGGTCTTTCTCCGCCGTTATGCTTGAGGAAATAAACTTTAGACACGAAAGCGGCGCAAACAGATACTTCCTATTCCGTCCTTAACGCCGTAACGGGGTCTTTCTCCGCCGTTATGCTTGAGGAAATAAACTTTAGACACGAAAGCGGCGCAAACAGATACTTCCTATTCCGTCCTTAACGCCGTAACGGGG
>JAITEJ010000123.1 GCA_031282095.1 Clostridiales bacterium | reverse complement strand
CGCGCGTAATAACGACGATTATGACGGAAAAAGAAAGCCGGAAGAGTAAAACCGAAAACGAGAAAGCGGTTGGTAATGAAAAGATTTAAGTTCGGGAATAAAAGACGGAAACTTGCGTTGTATTACAAAAAGCCGGAAAAGCAAGGAAACAGCGGCGCAAGCAGAGCATAGGCGTCCGCATAGAGTTGTTTTAAATTTTACGATATATTATATCCGCGTAAGACATTTTGAAGTTTAACGCCGAACAATAGCCGCTTTTCCGCACAAATACCGCTCTAAATCATTTTATTCATTGTTTCTTTTGTTTTTTGAATTGCCGTATTTATCGTATGTCAGGAAAAGGTTATCGTAAAGTTGGACTTAACGCCTATAGCCCATTCCTCATATTCGGAACGGCTGTTCCACGCCTCCAGACCGGCGTTGACTTCGGCGGCGCGAGCCTGCGCCATATTGCTGCCGCGCTGACAAATAAGCCGTTGTTCGGTGACATGCTCGATATCCGCAAGATAACCCTCCGGAGTCTTCGAATCGAGCTCTCCGAAATTGCCGAGATAGCTGCCCATGACTTTTTCATAGCCGACGCGCACAACGCCGCAAAGGTCTTCAAAACTCTGCGCCGTAACGGCGTCGCCTATATACTGATTGAGATTGACAGCCACCGTGCGCAGAGCGTTTTCAATGATATCCCAGTTTACACCTTGCTTATCCGGACATCTGAAAATCGTTTCAAGCACCAAGTTTTTAAGGCGGCGTGCGAAATGCTCCACAGCGTTCATTTCCTCGGCGGATGCGTAAGCGCCGGCTTTTTTGAGCGTACCTAAAATGCCGTCGTCGCTGTCCAATGTCGAAATAAAATGCCATGCGGATATGTCGTCTTTTCCGACTTGCAATCGGTCGCCGCAATAATCAATATAAGCGTTGCCGTCGGCTATTTCTTTTTCATATACGGAAATCATATGTCTGATGCGCGAAAACGCCAGCTCGCGGTTACCGCTGTAGAAACTGTCCGTAAAATCCTCCGTGAGAGCGTATATCGCCGCGAAAAGCTCGTTTATAAGCACGTCGCGCATTTCCGCGTAATCGCCGTTCAGGAACGCGTCGCGGGCGTCCGCGGTCAGCACCGAAAAACGCGCGCGCGGCTGAACGGACAGCACCAAGTCGGATACGGTAGCCTCCGAACCGTCATAACCGGCATCTCCCCCGGCAAACTTGATAAGCCTGTCGCGCCCCAACTCTTCACTTAATACTACGGCGCGCACGCCGGTTTCAATGAAGTAATCCTCAATAGCGAGAGAAATATTCCGGCGCTGCGACAAGGCAAGCGCGTCATTAGACCCCGCCATTCTTACGATAACCGCACAGTTCTCGGCTTTAGAATCTATAATACCTAATTTAACCGCGTTTTCGACATATTTATAGGCAAGCCCGCGGGCATACTCTCCGACTATGCGCTCGCCCGCCAAAAGCAGCGGAACCCGTTCGTCCTCCGGTTCGGCGGCAATACCCGTCACGACGCCGACCTTATTCAAGACAAACGCCGCGGAAAGAAAACCGTCGCCGTCGCCGCCCTCGGCGGATGCCGTCGCGCCGCCGCGGTATTCCAAACTCAAAGAAAGTACGGAATAATCGTCGCCGCCCGAAGGAACTCCGGCATCGTTCAGCAGCAACGGCAAACTCACGGCAAGCGCGAGAACCGTAATCACTATGACCGCGCACGCGACGCTGAATCCCTTGCGGAAAGAACGTTCGCGCCGCTTAATTCCCGCGATCGCGGCGGCTTTTTGCATATCGTTCGCGGCAATCGGAGATTTGCGGGCGGCGTCAAAAACGTCGGGCAGAATCGCGTCGATTTCTTTGACCAATCGGTCTTTTATTTGTCTGATTTTCAAACCCGGCCGTCCTCCTTTCCGTTCGCTTTTTTCAAACGGCGTTTATATACGCGGCGCGTTTATATTTTAAACGCAAAAAATATCTTATTAGGGATAAGTTCGGCAACGCCGGTCCTCGGCACATTTCGCATCGAATACGAAACATTCAACCTATTACGGGACAGCCCTATACGGTTATTTCTCGGCGTCCTCTTTTTTCAGCACTTTCTGCAGCTTTTGTATAGCGTTGCGGTAAGCCCAAAGAACCGTTCCCAGCGGTCTGCCCGTCATTTCGGCAATTTCACGGTGTTTATAACCGCTTACGAGATGCAACAGCACTATCTGCGACTCCGATTCGCTGAGCGTGTTAATAATCGTAGTAAGCAGTTGACCGGGCATTTCCCCGTCTACAGTGTAATGACCCTGCTCGAAAGACTTCGTATCAAATTCGCCGTATACCTCGCGTTTACGCCTCTGCAACTCGTTCAGCGTCAGATTTTTAGCGATGGTAAACAGCCACGCCAGCGCGTTCGAGCCCGGAGTATAACCGCCTAGGGATGCGCGTAGTTTAATATACGCGCTCTGCATGATATCTTCCGCGGTGTGATAGTTCTTGCAGATGGAAAAGATAAAGGAAAACAATCCTCTCTTAGTCTCGTTATAGATGACCTCGAAAGCACTTTCGTCGCCTTGTTGCAGAAGACACATTTGCCTATCCAATTCTTTTCTGTCCATACTATCCGGAACGTCGGCGGTTGTTCCCGCATACGCTTTTGCGCGGCTGCGAACTTAAATTTCCGCCGCTATTGTTAGTATAACATTAATAATCGGATTGTGCAACCATGCGAAAACATTCGGGCATCTTCAATGCTTAAATGATTTTCCGTTTACGCCCGATACCGACCCGACCGCGCCCGCCCGTCGCGGATTATTCGACGATGAAAAACGTATTCTCATCGCGCGCAGGCAACAGCCCGAATTCACGATACACAATTACGGTGAGTACCGCTTTGGAGAAACTGCTTCTGCAGTCTCGTCGGCGAATACAGGCTTGCGCCCGCGGTATCTTAAAAGCACGTACGAATATACGGCGTCCACGACCTCCCCGTAGGCTCGCGCCCGCGCGGTACCTTACGGTTATTGAATAGATAACGCCGCCGCCCCGCGGTGTCTTAGCCTTACTGAATATAAAACGACGGAGAACCGAGTATCGACCCGTCCGCCGAGAAGTTTCAGTAATATGCGGTGATTACTGTACGCGGGAATGCTTGCGGTGACGTACGTGCGCGCCATAAGTAACGCGGAGAAAAGAATACGTCACAAGCAGTTATAGTTGCGGTGACGTACGTGCGCGCCTATAAGCAACGGCAAACCCCTTAATTGCGCTCTTGCGACACAACAGCGGGTGACGTACGTACGCGCCTATAAGTAACGGCTACGTATATGTGCGCATTTATTTTATCCCTTGAAAGGTGACGTACGTGCGCGCCTATAGTAACGGCGTATAAGATGCTGTGATGCCGCCTGCGTGAATGCTTGCACATAGGAAACAATGAGCGGTGATATTTTATTTGGCAGGCTTTATAGTATTTATTACTATAAACGGATTTTTCCTCATAAACGGATTTTTCCTCTTTTTTTAAACGTAACAAATCCCTACATAAGGCTTAAGCGATGAAGGCTTAAGCGCATTTTGTTCATGTTTCCAAAATTTTCAATAAGTTATTTTTTATATCGTGTCATTTAAGGGCTAATTCGTCTTGCCTATATTAAATTTTTTGTGTATAATGTTTAAAAGTTTTATACATCGGAGGTACTTATGGGCAAAGTTAAGCTCACAAAGGTCGTCTTTAAAGGGACAGCCGAACAGGAGAAAGCATTGCGGGCGAAGCTGGCGGAATTGAAGTCGACGGAAGGCGCGCTGATGCCGGCTCTTCAGGCGGCACAAAATATTTACGGATATTTGCCTATAGAAGTTCAGAAAATTATTTCCGAAACGCTCGACATCGGTATGGAAGAGATTTTCGGGGTGGCGACTTTCTATTCGCAGTTTTCTCTGAACCCGCAGGGTCAAATCCAAATTTCCGTATGCTTGGGCACGGCGTGCTACGTTAAAGGCAGCGGCGACGTCCTCGACAAGTTCAAGGATAAACTGAACATAGACTCCGGCGACGTCACCGCCGACGGAAAATATTCTTTGGTAGCTACCCGTTGCATAGGCTGTTGCGGGTTGGCGCCCGTCGTTACCGTGAACGAAAAGGTTTACGGTAAGGTAACTGTAGACGACGTCGCGAAAATTCTCGCGGAAAATAAATAAGAGGGAAGAATCTTTATCCGCGGGCGCGGCTTTTACGGCGGCTCAACCTCTGTACGGAACCGCACGGAAACGCATATACCGCGAACGATTCTTTCATTCAGGAGAATAATCATGAAAACCATCGAAGAAATTTATCAGATAAGGGAAAAAACGCGCGAAAAGTTGGGAGCGGACGCGCCCGCGTCCGAAACCCGTATAGTCGTAGGTCTCGCTACGTGCGGCGTCGCATCCGGCGCCAAGCCCGTTTACGACGCTTTCAAGAAAGAAATCGAGGATCAAAAGATCAAGAATGTCACGGTCGGACAAGCCGGCTGTATAGGTATGTGTAAATTCGAGCCGTTGGTGCAGGTTTTCGTTCCGGGACAGCCCGTCGTAACCTATGTCAACATAGGCGCGGAAGCGGTTCCCGTTATAATCGCGGAACACATCGTAGGCGGCAATCCCGTCGCTAAATATACCGTAACGAAGGAGCAGAGCCGCATATGAGCAACAATACTTCCGCCGCAATGTCGTTGAACGACACGGATTTTTATAAGAATCAATACCGCATCGCTTTGAGAAACTGCGGTATCATCGACCCCGAAAATATTGACGAATATATCGCCTACGACGGATATAAGGCTCTTATTAAAGCGTACGGCACCATGACGCCGCAGGAAGTCATAGACGTCGTGAAGGCGTCCGGCTTGAGAGGGCGCGGCGGCGGCGGTTTTCCGACCGGCACGAAATGGCAGTTCACCAAAAATTCCCCGGGCGAAAAGAAGTTCGTATGCTGCAACGCCGACGAGGGCGACCCCGGCGCGTTCATGGACAGAGCCGTCATGGAGGGCGACCCTCACGCCGTCATCGAGGCTATGACTATAGCCGGTTACGCGATAGGAGCCGATCAGGGCTATGTCTATATACGCGCGGAATATCCGCTCGCCGTAAAAAGACTGCAGATCGCTATCGATCAGGCGAAAGAATACGGACTGCTCGGAACGAACATATTAAACAGCGGGCACAATTTCGATTTGGAAATCCGCTTGGGTTCCGGCGCGTTCGTTTGCGGAGAGGAAACCGCCCTCATGAACAGCATCGAGGGCAAACGCGGCGAACCGCGTCCGCGTCCTCCTTTCCCGGCGGTCAAGGGTCTGTTTGCCAAGCCGACCGTGCTGAACAACGTGGAAACCTACGCCAATATCGCGCAAATCATCTTGAACGGCGCGGAGTGGTTCTCTTCTATGGGAACGCCTAAGAGCAAGGGCACGAAGGTATTCGCGCTGGGCGGCAAAATCGTCAATACGGGGCTTGTGGAAATTCCCATGGGCACCACTCTTAGAACCATCGTCGAAGAAATCGGCGGAGGCATACCCG
>JAITEJ010000100.1 GCA_031282095.1 Clostridiales bacterium | reverse complement strand
TACCGTCATATGCTTACGGGCAGTTTCAATGTCAGTCCGTCGTTGGTTTCCAACCGTCTTAATTTCAATTTTATCACGTCGCTGAAGGTGTGCTTGCTCTTCGGCGTCGTATTGGAGATTTTTTCCTTTTTGGAAGCGTCGTTTTTTTATATGTGGTCCGTACTGTTGCCGAAAAAATCGGCGGCTTTGGTTTTTTCGGCAATCACGTGGGTGGTAATGGTGTTTTTGCAGGTGTTGGTGTTTGCCATAAGCATTCTTTGGACACCGAATATGCTGAATTCCGGATTCCGTCCCGCGGAGGCGTTTACCTATGCCGTAAGGCAGATCCACGGCAACGTATTCAAAACGCTTTTCGCTTTAGCCGTTCCGTTGCTGCCGTATATCGCTTTGATGGTGGTAGCCGGCGTTCTGAACGTGCGGTATCAAGCGTTGCGTTTTATCGTTGACGCCATCTTCTATCTCGTCATTTTCGTATACTACTCCGCGCTGATGTATACGCTGTATTTCGATCTCACGGGGACGGAGCGAGCCGATCTGAAAGCGAAGGGCAACGCGCGCAAATTCACATGGCAGGGTCGCCGCCGCAAGTGATTTAACGGCGTCTCGGAAACTTACGGAGCAAACCCCGTACGGAACCTAAAAATACCAGCGAGCCGATGACGGATACGCCGTACTTCGACCCCACGGGGACGGAGCGCGCCGATCTGAAAGCGAAGGGTGACGCGCGTAAATTCACATGGCAGGGTCGCCGCCGCAAATGATTTAACGGCGTCGCGGAAACTTATGGAGCAAATTTGATATGGAACTTAAAAATACTACGACGGTAATGTTCGCCAACTTCAAATTGGTTTATAGGATAATAGCCTATCTTTTTATAGTCTTTCTCGTTTTGGGAGCTATATCGCTGAGCCTGTTCCTTCCGGCGCAGCGGCATGTACTCGCCAGACCGGATGTTAAGGATGAAATAGAAGCAATCCGCGAGGAAACGGGATCATTCTTGTCGGACGACGGCGAGTACGGTACGGGCGGTTTAATATCCTCGGTGGCGGCGCATATTTCCAATATTTTCAACGCGATCAAAACCGACACGGGCTTTTTGGCGGCGGCGATAGCACTTTTGGTATGTATCTATTTTTTGGGATATTTCTTGATAAGCCTCATCGATTTGCCTATGGCGGGCGTATTGAACGCCTTTATGTCGTCGGCGCTTTCGGAATCCATGCTCGGCTACACGGTCAAGGACTTTAAAATTTCCTTAAAATACGCGCTTGCGAATACGATTGTGGGAGCGCCCTTCCACATATTGATCGTTCTCATAGTATACGCCGTGATTACGCTGCTGTTTCCGGTGATGAACGTGGCGGCGCTCGCGTTAGCCCTGTTGGCGGGCGTTACGCTGCTGTCGATTAAATCGGCCTTATGCGCGGGATGGCTGCCCGCACTCATATTCTCGGAGGACAAGCGCGTATGGAAGGCGTTTAAGATCGGTATACAACTGTTTAAAACGCGTTTTCGCGATATATGCGGCGTATTTACGATAGCGGTTTTCGTGGTCTATATGCTGATAGCGGCGTTTGCGGTCGTCACGTTCGGGATAATGATAGTGGTGAGTTTTGCCCTCCTTCTGTTGTTCCGGCGCGCGGCGGAGTTAATTTTCTATTACGTCTTAAACGGACGCCGTTTCTACGTGGACGCGAAAACGATAGTCGATTCCCGCGCCCTCGCCAATCGCACGGAACTGCAAGAGGATATATAACGGCGTAATTCTTGCGGCGGTAAAGACCATTTGAAACGGCGCCGACTCCTTTGAATTATGAATTGACGGTAACAGAAGGCGCTTTAACCGTCAACACTGGGAACCGCAGGAAAATATATAAGACATAAGTTATTGCCTCGGCGGGACATATATAGCGGTATACGGAGTGTACTTTCATTAAAAATTTATTTGCTTATGCTATGTGTCACGCCGTTTATTTCGCGATAGTATACACCGAATTAAAACCGCGGAGGATTGAAACGGATATGAGACTGAGAATAAAATTTAAAAAATACTTTATTTTTATGCTTGCCGCGGTAATCGCGCTAGGCGTCGCGGCGACCGTTATAAACTCTTTGGTACTTGCCGAAGCCGGCGGTTTCGTTAATTACGGCGACGCGACGGCGGTATCCGCGACGGTCGCCTCGACCGCGCTTATCTTTTTCGGCGTCGCGGCGCTTTGCGGCAGTTTTTATTCCTTTAGGGCAAATTGCCTGACGGTGCGTTTCGCGCTGTTCGGAGATAAGATACTGTACGCGGACATGACGGCCGTACGCGTCACCGAAAAAAACAATGAAATGTTTTTGATTTACAAGCGCGCAAAAAAAGGCGTCGTGAAAGAAGAAGCCTTGCTTTTAATACTGAATCCCGACGAATACGATTCGGTTTGGAAAAAACTTTCGTCGGCTAACCCGGAAATAACCTATGAAATAATTTCCGAAAAATAAAACGCGCCTATAATTTCCGCAGTTTTGCGGATTTATAAAAATATATCGATGCAGCGACGTGTTAAATATCAACGTCGAATAAACCGATAAAGAGTACGGAGTCGAGGCGGAGTTACCGGGCGTAAAGAAAGAAGAAATAAATTCGGAATTAGACGACGACAATCTCCGCATCGGCATTAACCGTTCCGAGAGAGTGTCGGCGACGAAGGAAAATTATATCCGCAAAGAACGCAGGCGCACGTCTATGAGCCGTCGTATCAGATTGGTTAATGCGTATCTCAACAAAATTAACGCAAAGCCGGAAGAGGGGGCGTGTCGCGCATTATAATCCCAAAGGATGAAAAAGCCATTACGCCGCGAAAATTAATATCGAATAAAATGTTAAATAGTTTTACGTAAAAACTGATTCGGTCGGGTTAAAAAGAGGATTGCAAAGCATAGCGGTCCTCTTTTTTTATGTGGAAAACAAAAGCAACGCAAAGCCGGAAGAGGGGGCGTGTCGCGCATTATAATCCCAAAGGCGAAAAACGGAAAACAAGTGAAAGGTTTTCCGTTCGGGCGCGTTAATAAAAATATCGGTCAGCATTGACTGAATTGTTAATTAATATTGCTTACCCTCTTGAAATTGTTTGGATTATATTATATAATTTAAGATAATAGGGGAATTGTACATTTTTATAAGGTACAATAAACGGACAGCCGTATTTATCCCCTAACGGCGGCGGTTCGGCACCGTTGCCCCGACGGTGAGCGGTCGCCGGTCGGACTTACCGAAAGGAAAAGAAAAGGAGTTTCTGCGGTTATGAAAAAGAGTGTCTTTACTATCAAAACGGTTACGCTTCCGGTATGGCTTATATTGTTGCTTGCCGTTATTACGCTCTTTTTCGCCGCCGTGACGGGCGGAGCGTCCGCGTACGCCGCTTCGCTGCCGGGGCAAGGCGGCACGGACGCGGGTTCCGACGCGGCTGCCGATCAATTGTGGGTGACGTACGCGGACATATCGTGGTACAGCGAAGATGCCGGCGTCGGCACTATTACAAATCCTTATAGAATCGACACCCCTGAGAAGCTTGCCGGTTTAGCGCAGTTGACGGACGCCGGTCTGTGGGACCCGACACTGAACGGAGGCGCCGGCGGTTACGCTGGCCCGAAAACCTTTTCCGGCAAATATATATGGGTGACGAGCGATATAGATCTTTCGGGCGGCGGCTATACTGAAACTTTGCATTGGACGCCGATAGGGCTTGATTCGAGCATAGGCGATTACAGGCGGCCGTTTTTGGGGACATTGGATTGCGGGATTTATACAAACGCCGACGGGACGCCGTCCACTCCGTCGCAGGGCTTGCTTACGGGGCGGCGCAAAATTCTGAATATGCGTTATTCGTCCGGCAAGCAGCCTTCGACAAACTCCGGATACGGCAGAGGGCTGACGGCTGTCGGCGGTTTTTTGGGTCTTTTGGCGGAAGCGTCGGGGGCTGCTTTTAAAAATGCGGAATTCGCGAACGCGGTCGTCGAAAGCGAAAGTAGTTCCGATAATTTTACTTTCGGCACGGCGGTCGGAGTATCGTACGGGGAAATTGACAATGTGAAAGTCGGTGAAGGCTCCGCGGTGAGTCTGCTGTATGCAAACAAAAGCGCTTGGGTCGGCGGTATAGTCGGCAAAATATCTAAAGGATCCGTTACCGGCTCAGAGAATCACGCTTCCGTAAAAGGCTCGGAGTTTGCGGGCGGTATCGCCGGATACATTGCTCCCAACGGCAGCGCAAAGGTATATCTCTGTCATAATTACGGTTCCGTTTCGGGAGTTACCGCGGGTGGAATAGTCGGCGGCGCTCAAGGCGGGTCTTCCAACCCGCTTGAGGTATTGCGCAACGGAAACAGCGGCACAGTTACGGGCATAGCCTTCGCGGGAGGTATCGTCGCGGAAACGTTTACGAACTCCATAAATCTATTCGACGGCTTTAACGTCGGAACGGTTTATTTGACGGACGAAAATGACGCCGGCATGAAAATCGGCGGCTCCGTGATAACTAAATCCGGTGATAAGCCCCTTGCGGCGGGCGGCATTTTAGGAGGCAGCATCACCGGCAATTCGACTCCTCCCAGCGTATTCTCCTGTTACAGCGCGGGAACCGTTGCAAAGAAGAACGCGAACGTCTCTGCTGAAGCGGCAATCGGCGGAATAGCGGGAGTTACCGCGTCGACGACGGCGAATCTCAACACCTACTTTAAACGCAACTATTATACAGGCGCGGCTGCGGGCATAGGAAGCGTTAAAGACTCCGCGGGCGGCGTGCAAAACCTTTTCGGAACAGTGGAATCCAAAACCGCGGAGCAACTGACAACGCGCGCTGCTTTTATAACCGAAACTCTTTCAAACGGCTATGTTCTTTGGGATTTCAAAAATAATGTCAGCGGCGTTTCGGTAAAAAACGAACTGAATCCTCTTTACACGTGGCGAATGACATCCGGCGGTTATCCTGAATTCGCACGGGAAAACGTGTACGCGGTTATTAATCTTGACGCCGCCGGTTCCCGCGAGTATAACGCGAACGAAATTGCCTTGGGAACTGATTTTTCCGCCTCATTCGTGAACCGCGGCGGCGGTACGCCGCCTGCAGTAAATCAGAGCGATCTGTTTTATTATAGAAAGGACGGCACGGAACTGACGAAGCTTTCCGCGGCGCCTAGGGACGCCGGCAGTTACAGAGTGATTCTCTATACGGACGACGGAAGTTGGTTCGGATACTCCCAAAAGGACTTTACCGTAACCCCGCGTACGCTGAAAGTCGCTCCCAAGGATGGGCTTTACAAGATTT
>JAITEJ010000067.1 GCA_031282095.1 Clostridiales bacterium | reverse complement strand
AAAAGAAGGTGTTGACTTTCAGTCCGATTGCGTTTAAAAGCCGCGTTATTTCCTCAAGGTTGCCCTCCCAATAAGGGTCGTGATACGGCATGATCCCCAAAAGGTTTACGAGGCGCGGATTTTTCGTCTTAGGGTTCGGGTCCACGATATTGTCGAGCAGGGTTCGTATCGCTATCTCGTAACCGAGCGCGCTCTCGCCCAAAAAGCCCGATGAATTGACCGCGTAGACCTTATGTCCCTGCGCGCGGTATTTTTTCGCCACGCTTTCCACGTCGTCCCCGATGATGCCCGCGGTACACCCGGTTAAAATAAACAGCGCATCCGCGTCCAAAATCTCCAACGCGGCGGCGATGTGCTTATCCAGTTTGCCCGTCCCGCCCAGTACTACGTCGCGTTCGGTCATATTCGTACACGGAATAGACGTGTATTGCACATACGGCGGCAAGCGTACGCTTCCCTGACTTGCCTCGCCCGCGGTAGTTTGCATACAGCAACCCGGTCCGGAATGATAGACCGTGACGACGCGTTTTACAGCGGTCAAAGCGGCGTTTACTCCGCCGAGCGCACAATTGCCGTGCGGATTTTCCAATATGACGGACATTGTAAATATTCTCCTATTATTAAAACGGTATATACGGGCTCGCGTTTTTTCTGCCGAAACGCGCCTCCGTTCTGTGGTTACATAGTTAAGTGTGTCTCCGTTCTTAGCATGTATTTTTTATACGGAGTATTGTTCAGACGATATATGCAATCGCGCATGGTCTTTACTGAAACGCGCTTTTATTCCTTAGTTATATATTTAAACGCATCCTCATCGTACCATGATTTTTTATACGGCAACTTCGTATGTGCCGCTAAATTCTTGTTATATCCGGGATTTTCTATCTGAGCGGCGATTTTATTTCCTAGATACACGAGGTTTTTATAACCCATGGTCGGTCTTTTTATGTCAAGCACGTGTGTGGTCGGAAAACCAAGTTTCGCCGCCCATATCGGAATCCCTATGAATACGTCCGGTTTCAGTTTATTGAGCAGATTTACCTGCTCGAACGGCATCATATTCGCCACATCGATCATAAAGTTTCCGTGAATTGCGTTTAGGTATTCAACGTCTATCTGTACGTCGTCGTCGTATGTGGGAGTTTGCATTCCGACCAGTTTCATTCCGAAATCGTCTATAAGCGCCGCGGCGGCAAACGAACGCCCCGTCCCCCCGGTGATAAAAGCGCGCTTACCCTCAAGACGTTTTCTCAATCCGTCGAGCAAGGGTCTTACGCTTTCGGTTTCACGCTCTATGTAAGCTTTTGCCTCTTCGGTTTTTCCGAACAGCTCCGCGATGCCGAGCAGCCATTTCGTAGTGTTCCGCGTGCCTATAGGCATTATCGTATGCGAATAAGGGATTCCGTATTTATCTTTAAGCTCACGCATGAATTCGTCGGCAAAGACTTTGCATATCGCCGTTGAAGCGTGCGCGCGCGGAATGTCGCGTATTTTTTCCAAGGAGGAATAGAAAGGTATGTAATTCGTGCGTATTCCCAACGCGCCCAAAATCCTTTCTAATTCAAGCTGGTCGTAAAAACTTACCGTAGGAGGCGCAAACAAGTTCAAAAGGTCGGGATATTCGGTTTGCCGCGGCGCGGCGCGAAGGATATATTCGGAGATAGACAAAAATGCGGCGTCATAGCCCGACGCGCAGATTTTCGACTTGAACCCTTCACAGCGCAAAGGCACGATCAAAGAGTCCACTTCTTCTCGAAGCCCCGCGGACACCGCCTCTATGTCGTCTCCGATAATCGCGGACGCGCAAGAGGTGAAGATAAAAATTATTTTCGGCTTATAGCGTTCATACGCCGTCAGTACGGCCTTTTTAAGCTTTTCCTCGCCGCCCAGAATAACGTCGCGCTCGTCTATGTTGGTGACTAAAACGCGCGCGTTCCGCATGGAAAAATCGCCGCGGTGCATCTGTCCCACGCGGAACCAATCGTTCGCCATGGAACAGCAACCAGCGCAGCCCAACGGCGAATGCACTACGAACGCCGAATCCTCCATCGAGAGGAGAGCCATGACGGAGTTTATTTGCTGGCATTGCAGCCCCTGAGAGAAAACGCGGTCGGCTCGTCCCATGCACTTCGCGCGGAATTTTTCAGCGGCGTCTATGCTGTTTCCTCCCCAATCGTTGACGGTTTCGGTGTGCCGTCTTTCCTCTCTTATTCCCGAATATTCTCCGCTCATGAGCCGTATTCTCCCGTTTGAATTTTATTTTTATCGGTTTTTTATATTAATTCCGACAGATCTTTTCACGCCGCTTTCCGTTTCGCCGTTCTTCCGTTTGCTTTTCGAAACGCGGTAGCAACGTTCGTCTGTTTATTACCTTTCCCTACGCCGTTTTTTCGGCTGTTTCCCAAAGTACATAAGCTCCCACACTGCGTCGCTTTCCTTTTCGTCGGATTTAACTCCGTCGGCATAAACTTCTATGGAAACCTTTCCCGAAAAACGGTGATAAGCTCCGTTGAAGCCGATTAATTTTGCGCCTAACCTTACAATTCCTTTCAACTGCTCTATCATTCGGAAGTTTATAAGGCTCGTCTCTCTCTTGTATGTCACGACGTATTTCGTATTTCCGTCGGTGTAGTCGTATATCAATTCGTTATGCACGGGCTTTCCGGTAGAGGGCTCTGAAAATTCATCGTTTGCGTGAAATACAAGCTTATTTCCGTCGTCGGCAAGTATTTTCCCGTCTTTCGCGAGCATAAAAATCGGATACTCCTTATAGCCGTATTTCTTTTCGCCGGTTATGTACGAGGAAATTACGGTATAGCCGCCGACTTCGGCGCGCCCCCAATACCAATGATTCATGAGTTTATTCATGGATTTGTTTCCCCAGTTGTGATCGTGATAGCCGGTTCCGCCGATGTAAACCGCCGTCTTTCCGTTCAAGGTAAGTTTGACATCCGCGTTTCCCGTGGGTACGGACGGCAACCATGCAAAATAATCGATATCTCCGAATATTATATGCCCGGTTTCCGGTCGCCAAAAAGGCGCGCCGGGTTTTAACACCGCTTCCGCGGTTATTTTACCGTCGTCGTAACGGACGCGGAGGGTTCCGTCGTCGTCTCTGACCATATAGGAACCGCCCAATCTAACGTCGCAACCGTTTTTTGACGACGAGAAAGAAATTCCTTTTTCCTCGACGCGTTCCTCTATGTGCAATCCGTCCGAAGTGTCCAAATCTATGGTAACGTACGGCGAAAGCTCGGCGTTCGGCGTCATCATCCGTTTGGTATAGAAAACTATTA
>JAITEJ010000176.1 GCA_031282095.1 Clostridiales bacterium | reverse complement strand
TATGCCGGCGACAGGGGACTTTATAGGCACACCGGCGTCCATAAGCGCCAAAGTAGAGCCGCAAACGCTTGCTTGAGACGTAGATCCGTTGGAACTTAAAATTTCAGAAACCGTTCTGATCGCGTACGGGAAATCCTCCTCGCTGGGAAGAACCGGTTCGAGAGCGCGTTCGGCAAGCGCGCCGTGACCTATTTCACGGCGTCCGGGGCTGCGGAGAGGCTTCGCCTCGCCCGTCGAATAAGCGGGAAAGTTATAGTGATGCATGTATCTCTTGAAGAAGTCCTCGTCCAAACCCTCAAGTTTCTGAACCTCGCTTATGGAGCCCAAAGTAGCGGTAGTCAAAGCTTGAGTCTGTCCTCTCGTAAAGACGGCGGAACCGTGAACGCGGCGAAGTAAGCCGACCTCGCACCAAATGGGGCGGATCTCCGTCAGTTTTCTGCCGTCGGGACGCACGCCTTCATGTAAAATCTTGGCGCGCACCTTTTCTTTTTGCAGATAATACAGTGTGTCGAGAATGAATTTTTTCTTTTTGGGAACGTCGTTGAACATATCGGCGAAATACGCCAAGGTTTCCGCGCCGACCGCTTCTTCGCGCGCCTGTCTTTCGGCGCGGTCAAAGGTGGAAAGCTGCCAATCTACCTTTTCGGATGCAAACCGCCTGACCGCTTGCTCTATTTCCTCGGGAATATGCTCGTATTCAATGACGGCTTTGGGCTTGCCTACTTCGGCTTGAATTGTTTCGATAAACGCGACTATCCTCTTAATTTCCTCATGACCGAACAAAATCGCGTCAAGCATTTCCTTTTCGGAAATCTCGTTCGCGCCGGCCTCCACCATCATTATCGCGTCGGCGGTGCCGGACAAAGACAGACTGAGTCTGCTTTTTTCGCGTTGCTCGTTGTCGGGATTGATGACGTATTTACCGTCCACCAAACCCACCGTTACCGATCCGGTGGGACCCGCGAAAGGAATGTCGGAAACGGAAAGCGCGATAGAACTTCCTATCATTCCGAAAACCTCGGGGGGGATGTTCGTGTCAACGGAAAGCGCGGTCGCCACTACGGACACGTCATTGTAAAAGCCTTTCGGAAACAGCGGACGCAAAGGGCGGTCGATAAGGCGAGAGGTCAGGATAGCCTTGTCGCTGGGTCTGCCCTCTCTCTTTTTGAAACCGCCGGGAATTTTGCCCACGGCATACATCTTTTCCTCGAAATCTACGCCGAGCGGGAAATAATCCATGCCCTCGCGCGGCTCTTTTGCCATAGTGGCGTTGGTCATAACCGCGGTGTCGCCGCACCTCACCAAACAGGAACCGCTTGCCTGACCGCAATAGGTTCCGATCTCGACGGTAACCTCTTTACCGCCTATCGTCGTACTAAAAATTTTTCTTTCAGGTACCATTTTTATCCTCCTGCGGGAGCAAGCCTCATCCTAATCGCTCCCGTTATTATCTATATCGTTTTTATTGTAACCAAAATAAATTATTTGCGGAACGCGCCTTTCTCATACGGAAACATTATGCCGTTTTTCACCCGCATCGCGCGTCTGTCCGGCAATATAACGCCGAAACGACAGAACTTAATAAGTACGCTCATTGTTCGTTTCTGTTGAAAATACACCTACTTCGCCGAAGCGGCAACTCCCGGTAAGCACGGCAGTTTTTCGTTTCAGGTTCACGCACTCCGGCGTTTACGCAACCAAAAACCGTAACCTCTATCATTGCCGTTTTTCACTCACATCACGCGTACGTCCAACAATATAACGCTGCGACGCTATACTTTACAGGCGCTCGCGTAGGAGCCTCACATCACGCGTACGTCCAGCAATATAACGCTGAAGCGATAGAATTGTAATAAGCACACTCATTTTTCGTTCCTGTTGAAAATGCTCTTACTCTGTCGAAGCGATAGTTTCCGGCAAGTACATTCCTTTTTTGTTTCGGACTTATATATTCCGGTATACTGCCGAAACAATAACTCATTCATCCTCGACGCGCGTACACGCGGCGGTTTTCAATGGTGACGGTGTTCGACCTTATGTTCCCGTTCTCTCGTCCTTGACACGTGTACACACGGCGGTTTTCTTAAAAGTCACTCGAGAAAAAGATAACTCATTCATCCTCGACGGGCGCGTACACACGGCGGTTTTCACCCGACAACCGCGCGATCGTTAAATCCCCGCGGTCATAGGTTTTTTCAGTTGCGGCAGCCTTATTATTTTAACCCGCTTACTGAGTATTTACAAATTTTTCATATCCGCGCCGAAACGAAAACTTAAAATATATATCCGACCCTGTTCGTTTTATAAATTAATCTGTCGAATGTATTTTTCAGGTTTAACGCGTTCTTAAACGCAACGAAAAAAGAGGCGCAAATTAATGCCGCCTCCTTTCGGTGTGACTATTTTCTTAAACCAAGCTTTTGAATAACGGCTCTGTAACGCTCTATGTCCGTGTTCTTCAAATAGTTTAAAAGATTTCTTCTTTTGCCTACCATCATAAGCAAACCGCGTCTGGAATGAAAGTCTTTCTTATGCGAGGCGAGGTGATCGTTCAGCGATTTAATGCGCGCCGTCAATAACGCTATCTGAACCTCCGGAGAACCCGTATCTCCTTCCCCTCTGCCGTATGCGGAAATAATTTCCTGTTTATCGATTTTATCCATGTTTATTAGCCTCCTGTCATCGGATAAATAATTCGCTTCAATCAAAGTAAAACGTCGGAGGTTGCCCGTATTCGTTAAACCTTGGTTAAAGTATGCAGATATACTATCATATTTTACACGGCTTGTAAACCGTTTTTTAATCGTAAGTGAATAATATGTCGCCCGGTTTTTAACCGCAAGTAAATAACAAAGATTTTTCGCACGGTTTTAATTTTATCTTATCTATAATACAAGCCTAGACAAGTGAGCACACATATTGTGCGAAAGCAACTCGTCTATAATTTCGGCGGCACGGTCTTTAAAATCCGGCACATCGGTATGCCCCGCGGTCAATCCGCCGCTGAAACAGATTGCCTTATTCCCCAATGCACACGTCTTTTTAAATATTTCGTCAAAGAGGAAGTATGACGTCTTATCCCCCCAATGCGCGTGCCTTTTCGAGTATTTCGTCAAAGAGGAAGTATGACGTCTTATCCCCCCAATGCGCGTGCCTTTTCGAGTATTT
>JAITEJ010000164.1 GCA_031282095.1 Clostridiales bacterium | reverse complement strand
TAAAGAATCGGCTTATCGCTCCCTTTTTGCCGTTGAATATATCGACCGCGGCTAAGAGTGAATACGGCGAGAGCGCGCTGCCCATGCCGAGTACGGACCGCAGGGGAATGTAGTCGGCGGATTTTTTAAGCATGGCGGCATTTTCCGAGTTGTACGTCATAAAGCTGACTCCCATGCGGACAACGCGTCGTATTATCCGTCCTATGCGTGTCGCGGCGACGTCCTGGACGGTAGAATTTATTGTGAAGCCGCCCTTTTTTAGAGGGGCGTTATCCGTAAGTTCGGAGCCGTAGACGGCCTCGAACTGCTCCTTGGGAATATCTCCCGTGCGTTTCAAATCGTAATAACCGGGAGCGGCGGCGCGGAAATCCGGCAACGGAGCGTCGGACCGCGACGACGTCACGGAAACCGTTTCGCTCAAACGTATATCTTTAAGAGAAGCCCCCGCAAAGATACCGTATACTCCGCTTTCGGTATACCAATCCGAAATGGCGGTATTATAAAATTGGAATGCGCGCGCGTCAAGTCTGACGCTCACCTCCTTTTCCTCACCGGGCTTAAGAAATACTTTTTCAAAGCCTTTCAATTCCTTGGCGGGCTTGAAAGCGGCGGTTTGCGGAGCGGCGACATAAATTTGCGCTATTTCCGCGCCCACTACGCCTCCCACATTTTTGATTTTAAAGGAGACGGATAGGCTTTCTCCGTCGGACAGCGCCTTCTTATCTAAGGTGAAATCGGAATATTCGAATTTGGTATAGGATAGCCCGAAACCGAAGGGAAATTGCACGGGTACGTTCGCCGTATCGTAATAACGGTAGCCCACGAATATGCTCTCGCGGTATTCGACGGAGGACGGTCCCATGCCGAAGTAAGGCGCGGCGATAGAGTCGCTCAGCCGTATCGGATAAGTTTCCGCGAGTTTTCCGGACGGATTCACCGCTCCGAACAGCAAATCCGCCGCCGCCTCTCCGCAAGCCTCGCCTCCCAAATAGATGTTCAGAAGCGCGTTGATTTTACCGATAAACGGCAAAGTCACGGGCGAACCGCCCACCAGCGCCACGACGGTATTCTTGTTGACCTTAGCGATCTCCTCAACAAGCCTGACGTGGCCGCGCGGCATATCCATGTGATCGCGGTCAAAGCCTTCACTTTCATAAACGTCGGTTAATCCGGCAAAAATCACCACCTTATCGGCGTTTTTAGCCAAATCCAACGCCTGAAGCAATAATTTTTCGGAATAGCCGTCGCCCTTGTCGGAGTAACCCGGAGCATAGCCGAAGCGGATTTTGGAATTCTCGAGATGTTTCTTAAAACTGACGAGATTGCGCGGATTTATTTTCGAGCTTCCGCCGCCCTGATAACGCGGTATGTCGGCAAGCTGCCCTATGACCGCGATCTTATCGTTTTTAGATAACGGCAACGCGCCGTTGTTCTTTAACAGAACGGCGGATTCCGCCGCCGCTCGGCGCGCCAACGCACGGTGCTTTTGGAAGTCGGCTTTGAAAGAGGAATCCTCGCTCTTTTTAGCGTCGTAAACGAACTTAAGCACGCGCTCCACACATTTGTTTACGTCCTCTTCGGTGATTTTCCCCGACCGCACGGCGTTTACAATGCGCCTGTCGTCCATGCCTCCGTTCGCGGGCATTTGCAGGTCCAAGCCGGCAAGCACGCCGGCGACGCGGTCGTTAACCGCGCTCCAGTCGCTTACCACCATACCGTCGAAACCCCATTCGCCGCGAAGAATATCCGTCAAAAGCCGCTTGTTGTCGGACAGATATTGACCGTTCAGTTTATTGTAACTGCACATAACCGTAGCGGGGCGGGCTGTCTTGACCACTTTCTCGAAAGGAGCGAGATAGATTTCGCGAAGCGCGCGTTCGTCCACCTTGCTGTCTATGGACATACGCAAATATTCCTGATTGTTGGCGGCGTAGTGCTTTAATGACGTTCCAACGCCCGCGCTCTGCACGCCTTTCACGTATGCCGCGCCCATTTCGCCGGCAAGGAAAGGATCCTCGGATATATATTCGAAATTTCTGCCGCATAGAGGAGAACGCTTGATATTTACACCGGGTCCCAAAACCGTGGATACGCCGTAATGCTTGGCTTCCTCCGCGATCGCTTCTCCGATCTCGCCTATGAGCTCCCTATCCCATGACGAGCCCGTCGTGACCGCCGTGGGAAAACAAGTGGCGGGTTCGGACGGTCTCATAATATTGACTCGCGGAGCGTCTACGATCTCTTTTCTGAGACCGTGCGGTCCGTCCGCCATCCAAACGTCGGGAATTCCCAACCGATCCACCCTTTTGGTCATCCAAAAGTTTTGACCGGACAGCAATCCCGCTTTTTCTTCAAGGGTCAGCTTGGAAATCAGTTCGTCATAATTGCCCATAAATCGCTCCGTTGCTTTACGGCGGAAGCCTTGCCCGCCGCCTTTGTAGCATTTAATACGCGTATAATATACCACAGAATATGTTCCCTTGCAACCCTATTGTTCAAAAAAAAACGAAAGATTATGAGTCCGGCGGACGGATATAACATTTTTTACTTCAACATTATTTTAATCGCTTGCCAATTTCGCGCAAAAGGTTTAAAATCATTGTTACTTAAATAATATATAGATTGAATACGCTATGGGAAGATGCGGCGTCAGAGTACATTTTCCCGATTATTATGATATTCGGTCGGAGGACAAAAAATGAAAAAATACGTTTATCTGTTTAAAGAGGCGGACGGCAAACGCAAGGACTTATTCGGCGGTAAGGGCGCCAACCTTGCGGAGATGACCAAACTCGGTATGCCGGTGCCTCCGGGCTTCACAATTACTACGGAAGCCTGCACTAAGTATTATGAAGAAGACGGCGAAAAGATCGCCCCGGAAATCGCGAAACAAATATTCGACGCCTTAAAAAAGGTAGAAGAAGAAACCGGTAAGAAGTTCGGAGATTCTAAAAATCCGTTTTTGGTGTCGGTGCGCTCCGGAGCGCGCGCGTCCATGCCCGGAATGATGGACACCGTGCTGAACCTCGGCTTGAACGACGTGTCCGTCAAAGGACTGTCGGAACTCACCGGAGACCCGCGTTTCGCCTACGACTGCTACAGACGTTTCATACAGATGTATTCGGACGTAGTTATGCAGGTCGGCAAAACTGAATTTGAGAAGATCATCACCGCGCTTAAGGAGAGCAAGGGTGTGAAGCTTGACGTCGAGCTTACCGCCGCGGATATTCAGGAGCTTATAACTAAATTCAAGGACTGCTACAAAAAAGCGAAGGGAGCGGAATTCCCGCAGGACCCGAGCGAGCAGCTTCTCGGCGCGGTAGAGGCGGTTTTCAGAAGCTGGAATAACGAACGCGCGATAATCTACAGAAGAATGAACGACATTCCCGGCAGCTGGGGCACCGCGGTTAACGTGCAGTCCATGGTGTTCGGCAACATGGGCGAAACATCCGGTACCGGCGTGGCGTTTACGCGCAATCCGTCCACCGGCGAGAATAAACTTTACGGCGAGTATCTCATGAACGCGCAGGGCGAGGACGTCGTCGCCGGCATCCGCACTCCGTCCACCATATCCGATCTGCAAAAACAGAATCCCGAGGTCTACAAGCAATTCGCGGAAATTGCCGACAAACTGGAAAAGCACTATAAGAACATGCAAGACATGGAGTTCACCATCGAACGCGGCAAGCTCTATATGTTGCAGACCAGAAACGGCAAGCGTACCGCCGCCGCCGCAATAAAGATCGCGGCGGATCTTGTCGAGGAGGGAATGCTGACCAAGGAGGAGGCGATTCTCTCTCTTGACCCTAAACAATTGGACGCGCTTCTGCATCCGCAATTTGAAGCGAGCGCGCTTAAGAAAGCGGTACCCGTTGCAATCGGTTTGCCGGCTTCTCCCGGCGCCGCCTGCGGTAAAGTCTGTTTTACCGCGGAGGAAGCGCACAAACGCGCCGCCGCGGGAGAACAAGTCGTTCTCGTACGTAACGAAACCTCCCCTGAGGACATAGAGGGCATGGCCGCCGCGCAAGGCATTTTGACGGCGCGCGGAGGCATGACGTCGCATGCGGCGGTAGTCGCGCGCGGCATGGGCACCTGCTGCGTGGCGGGCTGCGCCAAAGCCGTTATCGACGAGGAAAAGAAAACGCTGATTATAGGCGACAAAACCTACGGAAGCGCCGACTTCATATCATTGGACGGCGCGAGCGGCAATATCTACGGCGAGAAGCTTCCCACCGTCGAAGCCACTTTATCAGGGTATTTCTCCGTTATCATGGAATGGGCGGATAAGTTCCGCGCGCTTTCCGTGCGCACCAACGCCGATACGCCCGCGGACGCCAAAACGGCATACGGTTTCGGAGCGGAGGGCATAGGGCTTTGCAGAACCGAGCATATGTTCTTCGCGGAGGAAAGAATATCCGCCATACGCGAAATGATCGTCGCGGCGACGCCGGAACAGCGCGAAAAGGCCCTTGCGAGGATTCTGCCGATGCAAAGGGACGACTTCATCGGACTTTACAAAGAAATGCACGGCTATCCCGTGACCATACGTTTCCTTGACCCTCCCCTTCACGAGTTCCTGCCCAAAGAGGACGCCGACATTAAAAAGCTTGCCGAGGACATGGGGCTGACCTTTGAATCTCTCAAAGCCACCGTGGAATCCCTGCATGAAACCAACCCCATGATGGGTCACAGAGGATGCCGCCTTGCCGTTACCTATCCCGAAATCGCGGCGATGCAGACCCGCGCCGTCATAGAGGCGGCTATCTCCTGTAAGAAAGACGGGATGAAAATCGTGCCGGAAATCATGATTCCGTTGGTAGGCGACGTAGCGGAATTTAAGTTTGTCAAAGATATCGTGGTCAAGACCGCGGCGGCGGTTATGAGCGAACGGGGCGTCGCATTGGAATATAAAATCGGCACCATGATCGAAATTCCCCGCGCCGCGCTCACCGCCGGCGAAATCGCTAAGGAGGCGGACTTCTTCTCTTTCGGCACCAACGACCTTACGCAAATGACTTTCGGTTTTTCGCGCGACGATGCGGGAAAATTCCTGGACGCTTATTACAAGAGTAAGATTTTAGAAAGCGACCCGTTCGCGAGGCTCGACCAAAACGGCGTGGGCAAACTCGTAGCCTTAGCGGCTAAGGAAGGGCGCGCCGTTAAGCCGGATATTAAGCTAGGCGTATGCGGCGAACACGGCGGAGACCCGTCAAGTATAGAATTCTGCCACAACACGGGGCTTAATTACGTTTCTTGTTCGCCTTTTAGAGTGCCCGTCGCAAAACTTGCCGCGGCGCAGGCGAATCTCAACAATCCCCGCAAAAAATAATAGATACGGTAAAAAGGCAAGCTCGCAAGGCTTGCTTTTTTATATCGGTTAATTTACGGAATGCGCGGCGGCGAAAACAAACTACGACCGTCGAAAAAAATGCGCGCCTAAAGTTACAAACGGTATAAATAAAGAGAGTTTACTTTATTTATATCGGTTAACTTACGGAATGCGCGATGGTAAAAACAAACTACGACCGTCGAAAAAAAATGCGCGCCGAAGGGCGTAAGGGAATAAAGAAGTGAGAGAGGATATTTATAGGCTGGAAGATACTTATTTGTCGCCCTATGCCGTAAAGTCCGAGGATACCAAGGGCAGGGAGCGCGATATCGAACCGTGTCCGTTGCGTACGGATTTTCAGCGAGACCGCGACCGCATAATACACTCGAAGTCTTTCAGACGGCTGAAACACAAGACGCAAGCGTTTATCGCGCCCGAAGGAGACCATTTCAGAACGCGGCTGACTCATACGGTGGAGGTGTCGCAGATAGCGAGAACCATCGCGCGCGCACTTTTTCTGAACGAGGATCTGACGGAGGCGATCGCCATGGGGCACGACATCGGTCACACGCCTTTCGGTCACACGGGAGAGCGCGCGCTTGCCTCGCTTACCGGCGGAAAATTTTCTCATAACAAACAAAGCCTGCGCGTCGTCGAGACTTTGGAAAACGACGGCTATGGACTCAATCTCACCTTTGAGGTGCGCGACGGCATTCTCAATCACAGGCTGTCGTGCAAGCCGGCGACGGCGGAAGGATACGTCGTGATGCTCGCCGATAAAATAGCTTACGTAAACCACGACATTGACGACGCGGTGGAGGCGGGTATGATAACCGCCTCGGAGCTTCCCGCAAGGGCGTGCGAATTGTTAGGCGGCACAAAGCGCGACCGTATCAACTCGTTGGTTTACGACGCCGCCGCCAACAGCAAGGACGGATGCGTGCGCTTGTCCTCCGACGGGCAGTCCGCTTTGTCGGAGCTTCGCGCGTTTATGTTTGAACGCGTTTATATGCCCAACGCGCGCTCGTCGGAGGAGCTTCTCGCGGAGGAAATTGTGAGGGAACTGTTCGTAAAATTTACGTCCGATCCGAAAGCGATGCCGGAGCAATACGCGAATCTTTCGGATGAGTACGGAACGGAAACTGCGGTATGCGATTATATCGCCGGGATGACGGACGGCTACGCCATGAAAATAAGCGGAAAATACATAATTCCGAAATTCTAGATATACGTAAACAAATATTTTACTGACGGATTCGCCGTAAGAACGGTTCGGAAACGTCCGCAACGGCGGCGGTTCATCGCTTCCGCGGAATGTTAATGCCATGTTTCGGCTTGGTCATCGGCTGCCGTACTGATTCATTGTAAAAAAATTACGATTTTTGTGTTCGAAACTAGGAGAAAGGCACAACTGTGTCGTATATTATAGATATATCCATAGGAAGTTAACCGGGGCGATACATAAATTTTAGTGTTATTGTTCGGGTAATATATAATTGTGCGTATGCGAGGTTAAGCGGTGAGTTTGAGGGACGGAGGTTTTTCGGATTCCTGGATGGAGGAGCTGAAGTCCAAAAACAGGATTGTCGACGTAATATCCGGATATGTCGAATTAAACAAAAACGGCGGTCGTTATTTCGGTTGCTGTCCTTTTCACCATGAAAAAACCGCGTCTTTTTGCGTCAATGAGGGAGACGAATATTATCATTGCTTCGGTTGCGGCGCGTCCGGCGACGTGATACGGTTTATTCAGGAAATAGAAAACAAATCCTTCATTGAGGCGGTGCAGTTCCTTGCCGACCGTGCGGGTATGCGTATGCCGGAGCTCGGCGGCGAATTTAAGGATGCCGAGGAAAAGAAAAAACGCCGCGAGATTTTGTATGAAATCACGCGCGCCGCGGCAAAATTCTATTATGACAACCTTCGCAAAGACATAGGGGCGCCGGCGAGAAAGTACATAGAAAAACGCGGTCTGAGCGAGAAAACGGCGGTGAGTTACGGATTGGGCTATTCTCCCGATTCCGTGTCGCTGCCGTCGTATTTGAAATATAAGGCATTTCCCGAAAGCCTCGTTAAGGTCAGCGGAGCGGTGGAACCCAACAGCGGACGCGATCCCATGTACGGTCGGCTTATCGTGCCTATTATAAACGCGGACGGGGGCGTCGTGGGTTTCGGCGGACGCATAATCACCGACGCAAAGGACGTTGCTAAATACAAAAACACCGCCGCGTCCGAGTTATTTGACAAGGGAAGGACCTTGTTCGGGCTTAACGTCATAAAAAAGGAAAAACAAGCCGGCAGGCTCAATCGGATATTGGTCGTCGAGGGCTATATGGACGTTATATCGCTGGCTAATATAGGTATCCGCAACGCCGTAGCCGGCATGGGAACGGCGTTCACTCCGTTTCAGGCGCGCGCAGTCCTGAAGTGGTGCGGCAACGTATGTCTTGTCTATGACGGCGACAACGCCGGAAGAAAAGCCGCGCTCAAAACCATAGAGGTGTTCGCGGCGGAAGGCGTAAAGGTCGCGGTAGCCGCGCTGCCCGAGGGAGTGGATCCCGACGACGCGGCGAAAAGCATGGGCAAAGACGGTTTTTTAAAATTGGTGGACTCCGCGCCCGACCATATAGAATATAAACTGTCTGTGACGGCGGCGAAGTATGATTTAAACACGGCGGGAGGCAGGGCGGACTACGTGCGCGAAGCCACCGAAATGCTTTCTTCCGTAAGCAATCCGTCTGAACGCGAGGTTTATTTGCAGATAGTGCAGGAAAAAGCGCGTGTTTCGCTGGCAAGCCTGACGGCGCAAACGGACGGCATGGTTAAGAGCGCGCCTTCCGCTCCGCCGCGCGCCGCGGAAAGCGCTCCTCCGGCAAAGGTTTCTCAAGCGGCGCCGGTGGTGTCCGCGGAGGATTTTATTTTAAATTCTCTTATGTTCAACAAACCGTACGCCGACGCCGCGCTTATTAAAGAAGAGTGGATCGAGGGCGGGACGGCGCGGACGATTTTCCGTCGGGTGAACGCTTGCGCCGCAAACGGGCAGAAATTCGTCGCGGGCTCGGTTTTTGAGTTCGCGGACGATTATGATGAAGCGGCGCGTATTTTAAACTCCGAAATAGGCTTTAAAAGCTTGCCGTCGGCACGGCGGTTCTTTATTGATTCCGCGCTGAAACTCGCCAACGTCTATTTGGA
>JAITEJ010000111.1 GCA_031282095.1 Clostridiales bacterium | reverse complement strand
CCATAAGCATAATGAAGAAGCTTTTTTGGTTCGCAATATTTCTTGCGGTTATCGCCGTTTTCACCAACGCCGTCATTCAAATTATGAAATCGATATGGGCGCGCGAACGTTTCCGCGTCATGGTGGGAGGCTACGATCGTTCTCTTATTCCTAACGGCGACTACAGCGGTTTCACTCCGTGGTATCTGCCGCAGGGCTTTGCCGACCGCGGCGCCGGCTATGTCGGCGCGCGCGAAGCCGCCGACGCGCTTATGGGTTATCACGGCGACGCGTTTAAATCCTTCCCTTCCGGACATACCGGCGCGGCGTCCGTTCTAATGGCTCTCATAATTCTCCCCGACATCATGCCCAAAACTCTCGGACGTTTCAAAAAATTGTTTTGGATCGTTCCTTTCGTATATATCGCCTTGGTTGGAATTTCCAGACTCGTTATGGGCGCGCATTATTTATCAGACGTACTGTTCGCCGGTTACATAGGAATCGGAGCGGCGGCGTTAACCCGGTTCATCATGATAAAGAAGGTCAAATCTCTCAACGCCGAGCCGGAATTTATACCGAGCGGCGGCTGCGAGGTCATATGACGAACTCCGTATACAAAACAAATCTCCAATGCTTAGACGGAATTTACTACTACGTGAAAGGCTGCGGAGTCATATAATGAATTCCATATACAAAACGAACTTCTCAACGCCAAGCCGGATTTTATGCCGGCGGCGCGCAAAGACCGAGAAGTCATACATACAATCCGTATGCAAAACGAATCTCTCAACGCCGAGCCGGAATTTATACCGAGCGGCGGCTGCGAGGTCATATGATAAACCTCAAATAAAAAAACAATCCCCTCAACGCTTAGAAATTAAAGGCGGCGCACGGGGGTTGCGAAGCCATATAATAGACTCCATATACAAAACGAAATATTTTTTCGTTTGTTCCGCCGAAAAAGATTGAAATTTGCGCACGCGCATGATATTATATATGTTAGACTTATTCGGGAATTTAAGTATATATTCGGATGAGGACTTTAAGGGTTGACGCTTTGCCGCTCATGGCTTCGTGTCTTTAGGAGATTTTATTTATGGCTAACGGTTACGGCATATCCCGTTGGGATGACGCCAAAACGATTTACAGGGAATTGAGCGAACTTACGGCAAAACCCGTCTATTCTATAAGCGACGCGAAGCTTGCGGAAGTGCTCTCTCATTTCGAGCAAAAGTGCGCGAGTTCAAAAGCCGTCACGTCGGAGGCAAAAAAATTCATCCCCGGCGGCGTACAGCACAACTTAGCTTTTAATTATCCTTTTCCGTTGTGCTTTACAAAAGCGGACGGCGCGTATCTCACCGATATTGACGGAAACGAATACATAGATTTTCTGCAGGCGGGCGGACCTACCATTTTGGGCAGTAACTTTCCTGTCATTAAGGAAGGCGCTAAGAAAATTTTAGACAGCTGCGGACCGGTAACGGGGCTTTTTCACGAAGCCGAGCTTATGCTCGCCAAAGAAATAAACAAGCATATGCCTGCCGTGGAAATGTTCCGTATGTTAGGTTCGGGCACGGAGTCGGTTATGGCGGCGATACGCGTGGCGCGCAACGCGACGCGTAAAAAACGGGTTATAAAAGTGGGCGGAGCGTACCACGGTTGGTCGGATCAGATGGTCTACGGGCTTAAGATCCCCGGATCCAGAGGCTTTCTTGAATCGCACGGCATTCCCGGAAAATGTTATTCGCTGACCGATGAGGTGCGTCCGAACGACCTTGACATGATGGAAGCCATGCTGAAAAGAAACAAGCTTATCGGCGGCACCGCGGCGGTCATCGTCGAGCCGGTGGGACCTGAAAGCGGCACCCGTCCCGTCGATTTTGACTACAATAAAAACGTGCGCGCGCTTTGCGACAAATACGGCTGTCTGTTTATCTTCGACGAGGTCGTCACCGGCTTCCGTGTGGGCACCGGCGGCGCTCAGGGTTATTTCGGCGTGGTTCCCGACCTCACGGTTTTCGGTAAAATCGTGGCGGGCGGCTATCCCGGCGCGGGCGGCGTCGGCGGCAAAAAGGACTTCGTGAGCGGCATGGCGGCGGGTGTAGGCACTATGATGAAACGCGCATATGTGGGAGGCACGCTTGCGGCAAATCCCCTCTCGGCATATGCCGGCTATCTTGCGGTCAAGTCTATCGACGAATACAACGCCTGCGAAAAAGCGGGACGCGCCGGCGACAGACTCGCGGACGGCTTAAAGGCTCTGATTAAGAAATACGGCATTCCTTTCGTAGTATACAATCAAGGCTCCATCGTTCATCTTGAATGCACGGGCGCTATGAGTTTCGATTACTCGTCTATGAACGTGCTTAAATCCGTCATTCCGATGCTGAAAAACAAAGACAACATGATGATCAGAAAATCGGCTATGGAGGAAATGGGCGCGGCGTACATGGCGAACGGCATCGTTACTTTGGCGGGCAGCCGTCTCTATACGTCCATGGCGGACACCGACGAAATTATAGACGAGGCGCTGAACCGTTTCGACAAGGTTTTCGCCGCCGTGGAACCGCTCAAAAGAAATTTGAGCGAAAAAAAGAAATAAACGGGTTTCGCGGAGAGACAACGGCGAACCGCCGAATCTCTTTGTTAAGGTTTTCATAACTATGAAACCGCTTAAAAAAACTTGAGCGGGAAATAAACGGGTTTCGCGGCGCTTTTTTAAGCGGCGTTAGGAAGTATGCGGACGCATATTAAACGGCGGATATGCGAATCTGACAAGAAAGGCGGATTTTCCCGGCGCGGACGTATAACCGCGCGGCGCGGGAATACAGTCTTGAGTTATTATAAGCGTCTACGCCGTTAAGGAGCGTTATGAACTATATACTGTCACACGACATCGGCACAAGCTCCGATAAAGCTGTCTTGGTGGGCTTCAACGGGCAGATCGTAGACACCGCGCAGGAAAATTACCCGACTTATTATCCATACCCCGCATGGGTGGAACAAAACCCCGCCGACTATTGGGACGCCGTATGTAAAACCTCGCGGCGTATCGTCGAAAAGACGGGCATCGCGCCGTCCGATATAAAAGGCATAGTTTTTTCCACACAGGCGCAGGGCATAATTCCCATAGATAAGGACGGTAAAACGCTCTACAATAATATAACGTGGGTGGACGGCCGAGCGGAAAAACAAGCGCAAGGTATTATGAGAAAGCTGGGCGGCAGAAAGCTGTTCACGCTCATCGCGGGCACTCCCATCATGGGCAAGGACTGTATCGCTAAAATCATTTGGCTGAAACAGGAGCGCCCCGACATTTACAACTACGCCGAATACATTCTTGATGTAAACGCTTTTTTAAAGTTCAAATGTACCGGCGTAAAGGTATTCGAGCGTTCGGGAGCCTCTTCCTACGGTTTGGATTTAAAGAAAAAGGAATGGCTGTCAGTCATGTCCTTAACCGGCATCGATATGAAAAAATTGCCGCCTCTCGTCAACAGCACCGATAAGGTGGGCGACGGTTTAACCGCGGAGGCGGCCGCGGCAACGGGGCTTGTTCAAGGCACGCCGGTGTTCGGCGGTTGCGACGACGTACAATCCGCGGCGGTGGGCGCGGGCATGAGCGGCGACGGCGACGTACACATATATTTGGGTACGTCGGCATGGGTCGCCGCCACTTCCAAAACCGCCGCTAAATTCATGCACGGCGCGGCAGCCATTCAGAGCGCGAATCCCAAAATGAATCTCATCGCCGGCATCACTGAGGCGGCGGGTAGCAATATTCAATGGATTTGCGATCAATTTTTCCGTCAGGAAAAAAAGCAGCTCGGAGAAGGCATTTACGCTTACATGGACGACGTTATAAAAGACATTCCGCCCGGGAGCGATCATCTCATCTGCACGCCGTGGATGTTGGGCGAACGCTGCCCCGTAAGCTCCACCACCACGCGCGCCACGCTGTTCAACATAAGTCCCGATCACACCCGCGAACATTTAATGCGCGCGGTCTACGAGGGAATAGCGTTTAATCTGCGGTGGATTTTGGAAAACTTCAAAAAGGATTACGGCTTTTCTTGCAAGAATTTCCGTATCATAGGCGGCGGCGCGCTCGACAAGGAGTGGATGAAGATAATAGCCGACGTCACCGACACCGAATTCGACGTCGTGGAGAATCCGCGCAACGCCGGAGCGCTCGGCTCGGCGATAGTCGCGCTGATCGGTCTCGGAGAGCTGCCCGACTTTGAATCGGCGCGGAACTTCGTTAAAATCGCCGCCACTTACCGTCCCGACCCCAAAAATACCGCGATTTACAACGAGCTGTTCGCGATTTATAAGCGTTTGTTTGAAAATCTTGACGGGACATATAAATTGGCGAATACCAAGCGTTTCTCCTGACTTTATCGCGGCGGATCTTAAATATAAGGAACGATTATGAAATTCGATTATAAACCTCATGTACAAAAGCTGTTGAACAGCGGCATTTCGCCTCGATCCGGCGATGCGATAGCCTTTATATCTGAAAACGATGTTTACGTATCAAAATACGGCGCAGATCTGTCTGATTTGTCGGATAATGATTTTATAAGCTTTCCGGCTGGCGGCGAGCCGTCCTCGCTGGATTCCGATCTCGCCGCCTTGTGCAAACTCCTGAAGATCGGGAAAAACGCGGCGTTCGTCAAGGTAAGCCCCCGTTACGCCGAATTTATGGCGAAAATGGGCGCGGACATTCCCGCCGTTTTAGACGATATGGCGCAAATAGTAGGACCGTCCTTACGCAAGTCGCCGTCATATAAGCGCGTTAAAGCTAAAATGCGTTTCGGCAGAACCTGCGCGCTGCTTCCCGATAACTCTCTGTTCGCTATGGGCAGAACCTTGGACGAAGCCGTTATAGCCGCCTTGGTGGCGGAAAAATCGTCGGGCGTTTACGCGCAGGCCCAAAAGTTAGGCGGAGCGAAGAGCATAAATTTAGCGGAGGCGCTGCTTATGCGCGTCATATATAAACTGAAGTACAGCAAAAGCAATATTGCCGCTCATAAGGATATTTAAATATGGATAATCGGGAATTACGCCAAAAAATCGTGGAAACCGGAGTGCGCCTGCTGGACGCTAATTTGGTTCAAGGTACGTGGGGGAATTTGTCCGCGCGCGCGGACGAATTTCATATGCTCATCACTCCGAGCGGAATAGATTACCGAGTGCTGAAACCTGAGGAACTCGTTCTCATGGATATACGCGATTTAAGCTATCCTGAGGGAAGCTTAAAGCCGAGCAGTGAACGCGGAATTCACGCGGGAGTTATGCTTGCGCGCAAGGAAATAGGGGCGGTTATACACTCGCACCCTAACGCCTGTTCAGTGTTCGCGGCCGCGCACGCCCCTCTTCAGTTAAAGGATAAATCTCACGCCGCGCTCTTCAATTCGGAAAAAATCGGCGTAGCCGAATACGGTTTGCCCAGCACAAAAAAACTGGTGAGAAACACAATCGCCGGAATAGGTAACGCCAACGCCGTGTTCATGGCAAATCACGGCGTTATGTGCGCGGGATCGGATTTAGACGCGGCGTTTAATCTGTTGCAGTTATTGGAAAGCCTTTGCGCCGAGGCGGTATTCAACTAAGACCCGCCGCAATCCCTGACTAAAACCCGTTGCGATCTTCTACTAAAACCTGCGGTTTTATTGGGACATTGCCGTTTTCATACATGCCTCGTTAAATAATCATAGGGGATTACCGTTTCGTTATTAATAACGACGTTGTGCGCATTACGTTTTTACGCGCGGCGATTTATTGACGCAGTCGCAAATCATGCGGCACAATAACGATATCGCGTGCCGTACATTTTTATTCTGCGCCGTATGTAACTGAGCCGGAAAGCCTTTGCGCCGCGCGCACGATAGCTTGTAACGCCGTATTCCGCGTAAGTGAGACCCCTGGCGCCGACGCCGCGCACGCAGCCGTCCGCGAGAATTGCTCTCTGTTTTGCGTTCCGGAGACCCCTGGCGCCGACGCCGCGCACGATAGCTTGTAACGCCGTATTCCGCGTAAGCGAGGTCCCTGGCGCCGCCGCGCCCGACAGTTTTCGGCTGAAACGCGCGGCTTTATCAAGGTCTTGCCGTTCTCTTGCGTATTTCGTTAGATAAACGTCGGCGACTGCGTTTCTCATAACGCCGCCGCCGTGCGCGGAAGAGAGTTTCCGTGCGTTTATCGCTTCGCCGTCCGTAATTCAGACCGCGATAATTAAAAGCCAAAGATCCGTTTATATTTCCACGCCGTTTATGCGGAAATATAAAAGCGGTTCCGCCGTAAAAAATACTGGCGACAGGGGGATATTTATGACGGATGACAACTTCTCGACAACCGTGTCGGGCGCGGACGCCTCTCAAAACGCGGAGGCTCCGCCGGAATCAACCAATTCCGGCATAATAAAAAACGTGATCCCCAAAAAAGAACTTTGGGTGTTCAGTATAGCCGCGTTAGGTCAAGGAATGATTTACGCGGTCATGTCCAGTTACATTTCGGATTTCTATATAAACGTGTTGCAAACGCCGCTTGTGTTCGTCTTGCTCCTCATGTTGCTCGCGCGCATATGGGACGCCGTAAACGATCCTATCATGGGGATGTTTGTGGATAAACACACTACGCGTTGGGGCAAGATGAAGCCCTACGTGTTATTCGCGGCCGTTCCCGCCGGAGTGCTTACCTTTCTGATGTTCTTCGATCCGGGGCTTGACGCCGCGGGCACAATGGTTTACGCGGCGGTTATATACGTAATGTGGGGCATGGTTTACACCGTCGCGGACGTTCCTTTTTGGAGCCTGCCCAACGTAATGACGCCTAATCCGCGCGAACGCGGCAATCTGATTTCCGTTTCCCGCGCCGTAAACGGCATAGGGAGCGCGGTTCCCGTGGCGATATTTATGGTTTTGGGTTTTGTGCTTCCCGCGGTCCGTCCCGATCTCGTAAGCGTGGAGATGGATAAGCTCAAATATATGCTGATCGCCGTCATATGCGCGGGGGTCGGGTTAGTCCTTTACGTGCTGTCTTTCTTCACCACCAAAGAGCGCGTATCCTCTCCTAAACAAATATCGGCGCGCAAGCCGGGCGAACCCGGTCGTTTAATGCGCATCTTCAAATGCAAACCCCTCATGATAGTCATCATAATGGGCGTTTTAGCAAGCGGAAGATACCTGATGAACGCCGCCGCCGTACATGTGGCGCGTTACGCTTTCTATATAGGCAAGGATATATCCACACTAACCACCGAAGCGGAACGTACCGCCGCCCTGACGGGGTCGATAAGCACGGTGAGCACCATATTCATGGTTTGCGCTGCTGTCGGCACTTTCGGCTCCATGCTGTTCATGCCTTTCCTCTATAAAAAGTTCAACTACAAGCAGATTATAATCGTAACTGGCGCGGCGGGTTTCCTCGCAAGTCTCCTCACCACCGGCATGGGGTTGCTTAACATACTGCTTGACCAATCGTGGGCAGTTTACGCGTGTATACCGTTTATAATCATTCAATGCATTCCTCTCGGCGCGCTTAACGTCACCTCTTACGCCATGATAGGCGATAGCTTGGACTACATGGAATGGAAAACGGGCTTCCGTGACACCGCGCTCGGTTCCGCGTGTCAGGGTTTCATTAACAAGCTCGGAAACGCCTTGGCGACCGGATTCATCGTCCTGATGTATATGTTCATCGCACTCGACCCCGCCCAAATCTACAGCTCCGGCGCGGTAAAGTTTGCCACCGACCTCGCCGACGGTCAGCGGATAGCGATGTTTACGCTCGTTTCGCTCATTCCCGGCATCAGTCTGCTGCTGTGTGTCATACCCGTAAAATGGTATAACGTAGTGGGTAAATTGAAAGAGCAAATCACATCGGAGCTTGCCGAACGCCGCAGCGCCAAAGCGTTGACCGAGGAATAAAGAGCGTTATTTATAAACGGTAAAAAAACAAATTTATATGCGGTATCTGACTTGACCGTTTCGGCTCTTGTTCGCCGTCCGAAGGAGGAGTACCCGCGCAAAACGGGCAGGCATATTCTTAAGAGCCGCTTATGGTCGGCATTAAAAGGGTATGGCATACGATGCAGAACAACGCACGCAACACCCGTTTCAACCTTTTTCCGGACTGGGTTACCTGCGAACAACGCATGTAACGCCCGTTTTAACCGATTCGTTTCGTCCGTCGCCTGAAAGAAAAGCGAAACACCCGTACAAAATCGTCCGTAAC
>JAITEJ010000018.1 GCA_031282095.1 Clostridiales bacterium | reverse complement strand
ATGCAAGGGGACGCGCCGGCATACTCGGCTTTGAGGCGGCTCTGTGGACGGAATATGTTTCCGAAGGCGATATAGACCTCAAAACTTATCCGCGCATAATTGCCGCGGCGGACAGAGGTTGGACCGCGTGTCCGCCCGATTACGAGGATTTTAAGACGCGGCTCGGAAACATATTGCCGATTTTAGAGCGGGCCGGCGTAAAATATGCGCCGTTGAAAGACGCGGATCCGGGATATTTCCGCGCGCGTAAAAGCATACGCGCATGGCGCAAGGTAAGCGGCGGCGACAAAGAAGCCAATGCTGTTTACAGAATGTACATGGCTGATAAAAGAAAAAACGGAAAATAAAATTGGAATAACGGCATGAAAGTCCGAGAGATATAACCAAGGACTCAATAGACGGCAAAGATTGATTTATACGGCAGCGGGAATGCGAAAGCTAAAGGCGGCTTGCGGAGAGAAAGCCTTACAGAAAGACGGCTGAAGAATCTTAATAAAGGGGATTTAGGTTTTATTTTGCCGCACGGCAGCGGGAACGCGAAAGCCAAAGGCGGCTTGCGGAGAGAAAGCCTTACAGAAAGACGGCTGAAGAATCTTAATAAACAGGATTCAGGTCTTATTTACGCCGCTCATGACGGCGCGGAGATAAGGAACCCCGGGCGCTTTATGGAAAAAGTTTCGGGGAATGTAACAAAAAATTTAAACTGCAGGCTTTAATGCTTGTTTGTTCGCCGCTTGCGGCGGTGCGGAGGTTAATATGGATGTTATAAAGGTGGAATATTACAAAAATTTCGGACGCTGCGCGGTGCTTGAGAGCGGAGGTTTACGCGCGCTTATCACCGTCGATATAGGACCTCGTATTATATATTTCGGCAATAAGGAACAAAATTTTCTCTATGAGGACACGGAGAGGAAGGTGACGAAAAGCGGCGAATTTTTTGACAAATACTATAAAAAAGGCGAAGAATGGAAGCTTTACGGCGGTCATCGGATATGGAAATCGCCGGAAGATCTGTATACTTACGTACCCGACAATTATCCTGTAAAATTCAGAGCGGTAAGCGGCGGAGCGGCGTTTTATCCCGAACAAACGATTCAATGGCTTAAATTTTCACTTAAAACCGTATTTTCAGACGAAACCTTCATCGTTCATAACCGCGTGGAAAACGTCGGCGCGGAGGATGCGCGTATAGGTTTGTGGGCGCTGACCGTGCTTGCTCCCGGCGGCGAACTGACTGTGCCCCTTAACTCTAAGGATACGGGCTTTTTGCCTAACCGCAATTTGGTATTTTGGCCGTATTCCGATTTTGCCGATCCGCGCTTTAAGCTTCATGAGGAGTGTTTTACATTAAAGCAGACGGAAAGAGAGGGCGCCTTTAAGGTAGGTTGCCGCATGGACGAAACGACGGTGCGCTATGAGTTGAACGGCAAAACTTTGGAGCTGTCCGCCGATATCGAAAGGGTCAAAGGCGCGCCCTATCCGGATATGTGCTGCAACTTTGAAACATATACCAACGAACACATAATCGAGGCCGAATGGCTGACGCAGAGCGCGGTCCTTTCTAAAGGCGCCGCTTTGACGATAGCGGAGCGTTGGCGAATCGTTTGATGTGTTTGAGGTGAAAAGGAATAAAGCGACGACTCAAACGAAAAAAATGCTACTGACGCAATGTGCGCGCTTATTACAGAAAGAGCATGGCGTTTACGCGCGGTGTTGACATATACGGCAGACGGAAAGGGTATCGTTATTTACAGAAAGAGCATGGCGTTTACGCGCGGTATTGACATATACGGCGGACGGAAAGGGTATCGTTATTTATGGAAGGAGCATGGCGTTTACGGAAAGCGCGGTGTTAACGGCAATAAAGCGCCGGCGGATCTTTAAAGCGTCGTTTTACGACAAAAAAAATACAATGACCCGAAAGAGAGGTTTCTAAAAGGAGAGAATATGAGAGAAGCGGATGTTTATTATCCAAAAAACGGCAATAAAGGCGCTGTTAAGTATTTGATTGCCGTGGCGCATCCCGACGACGGAGAGATTTTGGCGGCGGGACAGATCACCGATTCGGCGAACGGACGCGCGGTTTTATCCATGATAGTTTTGACGGACGGGGCGGGGAGCGCGCGTTCCGGCGCGTACGCCTCTTATACCGACGAGGATATGAAAGCGGCGCGCGCGGAGGAGCAGAAAGCCGCCGCCGAAGAGGGGCGGTTCCGCAGTCTTTATATGCTTAGAGTGCCGAGCGGGGAGCTTAAGTCGGGCAGCGAGACCGCCGTTCGCGCCGTAGCCGGTATAATCGCCGCTCAAAAGCCGGAAATTGTCATTACGCACAATCCTTTTGACCGACACCCTACGCATTTGGCGGCGGGAAAGACTGTATTGGCGGCGATCGGATCGCTTCCGATTGAAGAACGTCCGAAAACCGTCTGGGGCGGCGAGGTTTGGCGGTCTTTAGATTGGCTTCCCGCGCGCTATCGTATCGCGTTGCCCGCGGACACCTCCGACGGCGCGGCGGACAGGGTGTTGGCTTGCCACAAGAGTCAGATAGAGGGCGGCAAGCGCTATGACGCGGCGGCAAAGGGCAGACGGCTGCAGAATGCCACGTTTTGTGAAAGCCATTCTGCGGATGCCGCCTCAGAAGTCGCATATTTCGTGGATTTATCACGCGTTTCGCGCGGTGAAATAAGTCTGTCGGAATTTGTGGAAGAAGTGCTTTTCGTGTTTAACGAAGAGATTGAGTCCGGAATAATGTGAAACTTCCTAATGCAAAAGAGAAACTTCAGCCCAAATATCTGTTTAGAGACCGTTCGCGGCAGTATTAGAGAATGAGACCGCGCCGCATTTATGAAGGGAAAGATTGAAGAAGGGAACGGTGCGAAAGTTTTTATGACAGAGACAGTGCTGAACCGTTGGAACGCATAAAAAATCCGACGGGTAAACTTTAAAGCCCTGTTGAGCCGCTCGCGGCGACATGACCATATGATGATTGCACGCCGCTGCCGTAAAAGCACAGTAAAAGGCTGTTTGCAGGCAAAATTCACCTAAAACGCCGTTTATAATGATTAAATTCATATATAAACGGCGTTTTTTGTTTTTATATAAACCGTATCGAAAAGCTGCGCGGGTTTTTGTCGTATGATGTCGAATCCGCGACGACGTGAGCATGGTGGTATATAACCGTCGCCGTATGCAATCGGAATTGCGGTTCGGAACAATCTTCAATAAATCCGCCCCGGGTAATGCCGTCGCCGTATGCAATCGGAATTGTGGAGTGTCGAACGCGAGGCGGCGCGAATTCGGCGAGGCGGAATAAAATTAACGACGGCGGTGCGGTGGTTTGGGGTGTTGAACGCAAGGCGGCGCGAATTCGGCGAGGCGTGCCCTCTATGTAAAAGTTAAAAACCGAGGGGGGATTTTCGGCGTGCCCGTGCATATGCAAATCAACGTGCCGCCGAACCATAAAATGTCTCCGAAGGAATTTTCGCTATGCCCGTGCGCATGCAAATAAAGACG
>JAITEJ010000016.1 GCA_031282095.1 Clostridiales bacterium | reverse complement strand
GCATAATGTTTTTGATAACGAAAATATTCGACGGACTGAACGATCCTATAATGGGCGTTATAGTGGACAAGACCAAGACGCGGTTCGGCAAGATGCGTCCCTATATGATTTTCGGCGCGGTACCGTTCGGAATCGTAACCATATTGTTATTCATGCCGGTCTTAGATATGTCGGCTGCTGCTAAAATCGTTTATATGTACGTAACCTATATCGGTTATGACATTTTCGGCACGATGGTGAGCGTACCTATGGAAGGGCTTCCGGCGGTCGCGTCGCCGAATAACGAGGAACGCGCCAAAATCATATCGGTAAGCCGTATAGTGGGCGCCGTGGGCGAACAATCCGCGTTGGTTCTGTATTCGCTGTTCGCGTTGTTCCTTAATATGAAAGATACCTACATGATTATGGGTATAGCGATAGGCGTACTCGCCCCGATATTCATGCTGTTGGGTTCGGTCAACATAAAGGAGCGGATTCCGCCTTCCAAGATAACTCCGAAAATAATGGACGGCTTCAAATACCTCTTTAAAAATAAGCAATTTTTAGCGTTAATTCTTTCGTTATTGCTGACGTTTTTCCGTAATCTTGCAACCACGACCATAATATACGTTGTAACCTACATATACTCGAACGGCTCGCTCAATATATTTTTCGCGCTTCCGGGGGCCGTGGCGGGTATGTTAGGTATGTTGCTCGCGCCTAAACTGTGCAGAAAATTCGATTCCAAAAAGATTTTCATAGCGGCGACGGTAATTCATTCGGCGGGCTTGCTGTTGGTTTATTTGGTGGGCTTCGGCGTGCCGTGGATCGTGACGGCGATTCTCATGATGACGGCGATGCTCCCCGTGGGGCTCCTGAACGTCGTGCCGCACTTTATGGCGATCGACACGCTGGACTATTGGGAGAACAAGACGGGAAGCCGCAACGAGGGCGTGACTTTTGCCATAATTTCTCTTCGCGGCAAGGTTTCTTCGGCTTTTAAAGACTTCGTATTTGCCGGACTTTTGAGTTTCTTTTTCTTTTCCACTCCGCTTTCGTCAATAAACAATCACGCTCCCGCGCAGTTGGATTTCACCAAAAGCGGAATTTTCATGATATTCACAATCATTCCCGCCGTGCTGAATTTGGTTTCCATTATTCCGATGTTGCTCTATAAACTGAGCGGGAAGCGCATGGCGGAAATAAACGCACTGTTAGCGGTCAAACGCGCCGCGCTTATGTCGGGAGAGCCGGAGGGCGGCGAAAACGCTTTCGCGGAAGACATGCGAACGGAAAACGTCGGAATACGCGAAAGCGGCGGAACAGCCGCGGAAATGAACGACGGCTATGCCTGCGGCGTTCGGCCGAACGACAAGACATACGAAAGAGAGGAAACAGCCGCGCATGAAGCGAACGACGGATATATTTACGGCGCGCGGCGGGACGGAGAGGTATAAAGCTTATGAAAAGAAAGACCTTTAAAATCTTCGGCATATTGATTTTGACGATGATCTGCCTTTCCGCATTGTCCGCCTGTACGACGTCCGAAAGCGATTTTTACGCCGGAGTTGAAAACAGTTTTGCAAAGGTACGTGGAGAATGGACCGTATTGACAAACGCCCTGCAAAAAGAGGAAGTATATTCCTGCACTTATATCGGTGAAATTGAAAGGTTATATAATTTCGACGCGGAGAAGCGCGTTCTTCCGGAAAACAAAAATCCCGCCGAAAAGAATATACGCGCCAAAACCCGTTTGGAATATTATTTCGTAAAGTCCGGCGGCGATTATTATCTTAAGGAAACCGTCACGGAAGTTCAAACCGACGAAAACGGTATGCCTGTGTTCTCCGACGCCGATTATAAGAATCCCGTATATAAGCCCGCCGTCGTTACGGAGTATTTATTTACGGACGGCGTTATGACGTCGCGCAAGGACGGCGCGGCGGCGGACGGTGAGTCCGTGCCGGACACGGCGGAAAACTTGCTTACGGCTTCTTTGCCGGACGATTCGGCGGTGTTTTTTGCCGATTACCGTAAATGGTTCAGCGAAACCGTTTCGGCGCATACGAGTTATTTTGTGTTTGCATCGACGGAGAACGGATCCGCGGATATCAAACCTTTCCGCGGCAGCGGGTTCGCGTCCGGCTACGGGGAGGATTTGCGTTTCGATTGGGAAAAAATAACCGGCGTAATCTCACGGACGGTGAGTTACACGTCTAAAAAAGGCAGAATCACCGCCCTAGAGTATTACGAGGACGAATTCCAATCGAATCAAAAGAAAACCGTGCAGATATGGAACAACTCGGAAACCATAGTGTGGAACGGAGATAAAACGGCGTCGTATTCCTATAAAGCGACGTTTAAATATCCGGATAAGAAAAATAAAATTGCCCTTCCGTCTTTTAATTAATTTGCCGATAATATTATCAATGAGGAAATTAAACGGAATGCAATAAAGGGGTTCGCGCCGTGCAGGCAACTTACGGCAAGAAAATCGGATTAAAGAAAAGGCTCGGTTTTGCGCCCGGCGGCTTTTTTGATCGGATTAAAGAAATGGCTCGGCTTTGCGTCAGGCGGCTTTTTCGACCGGAGAGAAAGTCAAACGGAATGCAATAAAGAGGTTCGCGTCGTGCAGGCAACTTACGGCGAGAAAACTCGGATTAAAGAAAAGGCTTGGACTTACGCCCTACAGCTTTTTCGATTAAGGAGGAAATCAAATGGAAAGTGACAAAGAGGTTCTCGCCGAATCCGTAACGTACGACGTGAAAATCAGTTTCAAAGAAAGGTTCAGCTTTGCGCTCGGAGACTTTTTCGGCGGCGGCGCGGGTTCGTTGGTTACGACGGTATATGTGGTATACTTGGCTTTAAACGGTTTAAGCACCGGACTCGCCGCGTCTATAGCCATGATAGCCAAAATCTGGGACGCGGTTACAGACCCGCTCATGGGGGTTTTAAGCGACAATACGCGGACGCGTTTCGGCAGGCGGCGTCCGTACATCTTCGCGGGCGGACTGATGGTCATATTGTCTTTCGCGCTGTTGTTTTTGCCTCTGTACGGCATGGAGACGATGTGGGTCAAATATGTCATTTATTTGCTTGCCTATCTCGTTTTTTCCACGGTGTCCACGGTCATCAGCGTGCCGTATTCCGCGTTGCTCACCGAAATGACGGGTAGTCACGAGGAGCGCAACAAGATAACTACCTTGCGGTTGGTGGTGTCCATGCTCTCGACGGCGATATCGGCGGGCGTCCCTATTTTACTTGTGGAGGCTT
>JAITEJ010000172.1 GCA_031282095.1 Clostridiales bacterium | reverse complement strand
GCCCTGATTATCCAAAATACCGCCGAGTAGCAATCTCAGCAAAGCGGGCATTTCCGCGGCGTCCTCTCCGCCTGCCGCGCCGAGGATATAATCGAATGCGGCGAAAGGATTATCTAAGTACATAAGAGCGTCAAACGAACCCAAGAAAGACGCGGCATAGGGCAGGTAGGCTTTTACCTTACTGCGGTTTTCCGCACTGCGCGCCAAATAGCCCGCGACTACGTTTCCGCCCATGCTGTGGGATATGAGAATGATCTCCTTGTAACCGTTGTCGTTAACGAATTTCTCCAAAAGCTCGGAGGAACCTCTGTTGTCCATGCGCCAGTCATAGTTAAATACATGCACGTCGTAATCGTCGCCGTACAGTTCTTTCAACGCGTCAAATTCGTCTTTGTACGCGCCCAAGACACCGTATTGAATTTTGTTGTCGTAGCCGTTCGCGGGCGCGATATTCGGGTTTCCCGTAGATCTGCCGTATTGATCCAACGCGACCTGATTCAGCAGGCTAGAGGGAGAGTCCGTTAAAATGTCGCCTAAGAGCGTCATTATGTCTGCTCCTGTTTTATCCTCTTCGAGAACGTTTACCTGAAAAATCTTTGAAAAATTTAAATTTCCTCCCAATACTTCGGGATAATACACATCGTAAGGAAGGGGATCCCAAACGGGCAGACCCGTGGATGTGTCGTAAAGTCCCGATGCGGTAAGCGCGGGAACTATAATGATAGCTTTGGTTTTTTTGTCGTCTTTACTGCACGCCGCGAACAGCGCGATGACCGCCCCCGATAAACCGACGATCAAAGCGGTAGCAATGAATCTTGTTAAAAATCTGCGTTTTTTTGACATCTGAAAAATTCTCCTTGCCTTAAGTATTTTGCGATCGGGCGCCTTTACGCGCAATCTAACTATAATAATAAACCCTCGGTATGCTTTTTGCAAGTACAATTTTAACTATATCAATAAATTTTATTAAAAAAGCTTCCATCTGTCTGTAATAATAACCCTTTGGTATACTTTTTGCAAGTACAATTTTAGCTATATCAATAAAATTTATTGAAAAAGTTGCCGTTTAATGGTATACTATTTACGCTATGTCTTGCATTCATAAAAGGAGCGGCGGAATGGGGTTAATTCTTCAATGTGAAAATCTGACTAAAAGCTTTACGGCGGGAGGGGTGAAAACCGACGTGATCAAGGGCGTAAGTCTGGAAGTCGAAGAGGGAGAGTTCGTCGCGGTCGTAGGGCAGTCGGGAAGCGGCAAATCCACGTTGCTTTATCTTTTGGGAGGCATCGAGCGCCCCGATTCGGGATACGTGTCCATAGCGGGGCGCAAGCTTGCGGAGCTTTCCGACAGAGAGGAAGCCGCTATGCGGCGCGGAATCGTATCCTTTGTGTGGCAGTTCGATAATTTGGTTTCAAACCTGACGGTGTGCGAAAATATAACGCTCCCGCTGCTGCTTTCCGGCGGCGTCAAAAAGTCCGAAGCCGTCAAAAAAGCCGCCGCCCTTGCCGAACGCGTCGGCGTTGCGCACGTGCTTGACAAATATCCGGGGTTTATATCCGGCGGGGAGCAGCAGCGCGCCGCGCTTGCCAAGGCTTTGGTCACATCTCCGAAGCTGCTGTTCCTTGACGAGCCTACCGGCAGTCTGGACGCGGCAAGCGGAGAACTCGTCATGCGCCTGATAGCGGAAACCAACAAGGAAAATAACGTCGCGGTGCTTATGGTTACGCATTCTTCCGCACACGCGGGCTATGCCGGCAGGATTATACGCGTTTCGGACGGGAAAATAAAGGACGAATGAAAACGCCCGCACACGCGGTCTATGCCGGCGGGCTTATACGCGTTTCGGACGGGGAAATAAAGGACTAAATGCAAACGCCCACACACGCGGGCTATGCCGGCGGGATTATACGCGTTTCGGACGGGAAAATAAAGGACGAAAACTCGTATGCGCACGGCATTACGTGCATTTTGAACTGAAAAACAGATGAAGAAAAATGCCCGCGAGGTTACTCGGTAATCCGTAAGGGCGTTCGCATGATTGTTTCAAGAGCTATACGCCTTTTGCGGCTCGGTTAAGGACGACTCTTATTAAATAACCCTCCGGATTATTCCCGCGGCTTGATGAAAGACAGTCACTGCTTCTCACATCAATCCGCCGGAGAGCCCCCGCGGCTTGGTTAAGGACGACCGCTCTTCCCACGGCAAAGACCCCCGCGGCTCGGTTAAGGACAGCCGCACTTCTCACGTCGACCCGCACTTCTCACGTCGACCCGCCGGAATATCCCCCCCGCGGCTCGGTTAAGGACAACCGCGCTTATCAAGTCAACCCGCTGGAGTGTCCCCCGCGGCTTGGTTAAAGACAGCCGCGATTATCACGTCAATCCATAAAAAACGGCGCATCGTTTCTTTGTTCCCGTAAAAAACGAAAAGCGCGGACAAAACCGTCCTAAAATAGAAATGTTTAAACTTGCTGTAAGAAACTTAATAGAAAAGCCGTTAAAATTGACGGCGCAAGTTTTGGCGATCGCGTTTGCGGTGGCGGTTTTTTTCGTGATTATTTCTTACAAACAAGCCGTTTACGATTATTTTTACGACATTAGAACCCTGTTTTCGGGCGATAGCGACATTCTTATCTCGTACGGCGCGGGCGATTCGCGCGTGACCGCCGCCGTGGACTTAGGCGGCGTGGTCGACGCGGAGTACGTCGTCGGCGTACTGACCTTTTACGGGCTTGCCGACGGCGAATACGTGCGCGTGGCGGGTACGGGGAAGTCCGACTTCGGGCGCGTAAGGCGCATTGAGTATGTTTCGCCGTTTACCGCGCCCGTCCGCGACAACGACGCCGTGATTTCCGAAAGCTTTGCCAAAGCGCGGGGGCTTAAAACGGGAGATATTCTAACGCTGTCCGTAATGGGCAAGGAACGCGTACTCTTCATCGGAGCGATTGCCGCCGACGAGGGTTGGTTTGATAAGCGCGGAGGCTTTGAAACAGTGATGATCCCCGACGTAACCGCGGCGGGTTTCTTCTCGGAGATTGCCGCGGGCGGGCTGTATAACCAAATCTATGTCAAGCTTAAGCCGGGCGAAGACGCGGATAAATCCGTCGCCGCGATAAACGCAAGCGGTTTGTTCAAGGATATGACGGCGGCGCGCGCGGTAAATCCGGCGGAGGTGGAAAGGACGTCCGGGATATTCGCGTCGCCGTTGCTCGTCGTCGGGGCGGCGGCGGTGTTTTTGGTCGGCGCGATAATAGTTTTTTTGTTTGCCGTCACCTTTAAGGGACGTTCCGCGTACGTGTCCAAATTAAAGACGTCCGGCGCCGACAATCGAAAATTATTCGCGATTTTTTTTACGGAAAACCTTATGCTTGCCGCCGCCGCATCCCTTATCGGTTTGGCTATCGCAAACGGGCTGTTTCAATTGCTGTTCCGTCTTTCGTTCGACGGGGGACGCGTCGCCGCCGCCGCGCCTTTGAGTTATGTTTTGGCATTCACGGCGGGAACGGCGCTGACGGTCGCCGCCGGGTTGTTTCCCGTGTTGCGTTCGATAGGAAAGCCCATTAAGGAAAGCCTTGACCTAAGCCGCGGCAACGCCGCGAAGCTTAACCCCGTTCCGTTTGCCGTCGCTCTGTTGCTGAGCGCGGCGGCGTTTGTCACGGAGATCGTTTCCGACGCCGCGAAGCCTTATGCCGGCTTTATTTCATTGGTATTATGGCTTATCACCGCCGTTTTCGCCGCGCCGTTTCTGTTAAAGTTTTTAGGAAACGCGCTTGCGCGGCTGTGCCTGCGCGAGGGGAAGGCGACGCGTACAGTCGGAAAGCTTAAGCGTAGAGGTTCAAATATTTCTAATCTCGCGACACGGAAGGCGACGCGTACCGTCGGAAAGCTGAAGAGAGCGGAAGGGAATTCCCGCGGTGAAATCGGAGAGTCGCTGAGTTACGCGGCGGCGGTGGCGGGCTTTACCGCCGGACGTTCGCGTTCGCAGCATATCATAGCGAGCCTCGTCGCCGCGGGTATGGCGGTATCCATGCTTTTCATAACGGCGAGCTCCGTCACGGCGTCGCACTTCGGCGATTATGCGGAGGGCATGGGCAACGGCGTTATAATCAAAGGACTGCGTTCCGCGGACAGCGGCTACGCGGCGTTGCTTACCGAATCGGAGGATATAAAAACCGCCGCGCCTTTATTTTGGCAGGAGGGCGGGCTGATCGGCAAGGGAGAGGGGCAAATCCATATTTTGGGTGTGGACGGCGATACTGCGGAGCAACTGTTCGATTGGGATTACGTCACCGAGAGAGAGGTCGTTTTGAACGCTTTGAGCGATCCGGACGGAGGTTCCGTGATTTTGGATTACAGCTATACCGCCGCATACGGCATAAAAGCCGGCGAATTCGTGACGGTTTCCTATGCCGGAAAATCCGCGGCTTTCAAGGTGGCGGGCTTTGTAAAATCGGATTTTTATGTTGGACAATACGTGTTGTGCAATTCGGAGGCGCTAGCGGGTAAACTCGGCACTCCCGAATACGACTCCATTTGGATAACCCCCGACGGAGACGCGCAAAGGCTGGTGAACCGACTGCGCGCCGAGTACGCCGACAAGGGCTGGTACGTGCTGACCGTTAAGGAAATAGACGCGAACGGAAACGCCGCGCTCTCGCAAATCTTGGTATTCGTGGACGCGCTGAGCGTTGCGGTTGCCGCCGCCGCCGTTTTGGGCGTGATTATGAACATAGTTTTAAACCGCGCCGAAAGCAAGCGCGCGCGGTCGCAATTCTTATCCGCGGGCATGAGCAAGCGTCAGCTTTTCGTGTCGGAACTCGTTTCGCAGATCCTTACGGCGGCGGCGGCGTTCATCGCCGCGTTGCCGGCTGCCGCCGCAATGATGAAAAGCGTAAGCGACGGGATTCTGGCCTTCGGATTATACTACGAATATGAGTTCGACCTTGCCGCCGCGCTGAGCGTTTCCTTGCCCGTGTTCGCAATAATGGCGTTGCTGCCGCTTATTTTGTGGTATCCGAAAGGCTATGCAATTAAAATCGCGGATTTAAAGGTTTTATAATAGCCGGGAAAATCCGTCTCTGATAATAACGATTAA
>JAITEJ010000195.1 GCA_031282095.1 Clostridiales bacterium | reverse complement strand
ACAAGGCAGGATAGCCGGAGGCGTACGCGGTATATCCCTGACGGACGGCGACGAGGTCGTTTTCGCGGGGCAGGCGGACGAGGAAGGCGACGTCGTGGTCATCGCGTCGTCCGGCTACGGGAAACGGCTGATAACCGCTACGCTGGAGGTCGGAACGAGATACAGAAAGGGCAATAAAATAATAGATCTCCCCGACGGAGAAGTGATTTTTTCCTGCGTCATAAACGAGCCGCGCCGCTTTGCGTGCGTCACCGCCGACGGTATAATCGCGTTGGACAGCGACGACATAGCCATGTGCGCGCGTAACAACCGCGGGCGGTTGCTTGCCGAATCGGGAATTATATCCGTAGTCGCGCATAAATCTAAGGCTTAGACGGAAAGTTAAGCATGGGTAGGTCAAAACGGCGACCGCTCATTAAACACCGAGACCGTACGGATCCATTTCTAATCCGATAAAAAATAACTCTGAAAAGGAAAATTGAAACCGTGAAAGTAAAAGAACGCAAATATACGCCGGATAACTTGAAATGGCGTTTGGAGGATATATTCGCCTCGGACGCCGAATGGGAAGCTGAATTTACCGCTTTATCGGAACGGCTTGAGGAGCCCGCCGGATTTAAAGGCAGGCTCGGCGGCGCTGAAGACGCTTTAAAATGTCTGAAACTGCAATCCGAACTGGGCTGGAAGTCGGAAAGGCTTTATGTTTACGCGCGTATGCGCCGCGACGAGGATTCCTCGGTGCCGTTATATCAAGGCATGAGCGACAGAACGCGCGGACTTGCCGTCAGACTGTCGGCGGCGTTCTCGTTCGTTGCGCCCGAGCTCACAAAGCTTTCCTCGGAAACGCTTGCCGAATGGGCGGCGCGTTCGGAATTTTCGGATTTTTCTTACTTTTTAGAAGTTTTGGAAAAGCATAAGGCGCACATTTTGTCGGAAAGCGAGGAGAGGCTTTTGGCATCGACAGGCGTGTTTTCCGGAATGTTTCAAACTATATTTTCCATGTTTGACAACGCGGACGTACGTTTCGGCTCCGTAACGGACGAAAAGGGAAGGAGCACGGAGGTGACTCACGGAACATATTCGTTGCTGCTGCAAAGCCCTTCGGAGGACGTGCGCAAGGCGGCGTTCGAGGCGATGTTCGGTCAATACAAAGGTCATATAAACACGCTGGCGCAGATTTACGCGGGCAACGTCAAGAAGGATTGTTTTTACGCCAAGGCGCGCGGCTTTTCTTCCGCGCTTGAACACTCGCTTTTCGGGGAGAACACCGATCCGCGGGCATACCGCAATTTGGTGGATTCCATAAGCGGGAACACTAAATATATGCATCGCTATATCGCGCTTAAGAAAAAGCTGTTAAAGCGCGACGTCCTTAATATGTACGATCTCTATATGCCGCTCGCGGAGAATGCCGAGATAAAACTCTCATACGAAAAGGCATATGAATTGTTTAAAGAGTCGGTCAGTCCCCTGGGTTCTGATTATGTTTCCGTATTGGACGAAGCCTATAAAGGCGGTTGGATAGACGTCGCCGAGAATAAAGGCAAGCGTAGCGGGGCATATTCTTGGGGCGTTTTCGGAACTCATCCCTACGTGCTTTTGAATTATCAGCCGAACAGTCACGCCGTGTTTACCGTCGCCCACGAAATGGGGCACGCCATGCACAGCTATTACAGCGGCGGCGCGCAACCATACGAAAAGGCGGGCTACGAGATTTTCGTAGCGGAGGTCGCGAGTACGGTGAACGAGGTGCTTCTCCTGAAGCATCTTATAAAGTCCGCTAATAAAAAACTCAAACGCTATCTGCTTTCCTACTATGCGGATATGTTCAGAACCACAGTATTCCGTCAGACTATGTTCGCGGAGTTCGAGCTTGCCGCGCATACCATGGAAGAGAACGGACAGCCGCTTACCGCGGAAAGTCTCTCAGACGTCTACTATGCATTAAATAAGAAGTATTACGGCAAAGCGGTCAGGCATAATGAGTTGATACGTTACGAATGGGCGCGGATTCCGCACTTTTACACAAGCTTTTATGTCTATAAATACGCTACGGGGCTTACCGCGGCGGTCAAGATCGCGTCGGATATTTTGAGCGGCAAGGACGGCGCGGCGGAAAATTACCGTAAATTCCTTTCCGCGGGCGGCAGTATGCCCCCTGTTGATATCCTGAAACTGGCCGGCGTGGATTTGACGTCCGCAGAGCCGTTCGAGGCGGCGATGACAGAGTTCAGGAACACGCTTGCGGAATTGGAGAGTTTAAGCTGACGGCATAAACGCTGAGCGCTGTCGGTACTGTCGATGGCGACGGAGTTTAAAAACACGCTTGCGGAATTGGAGATTTAAGCCGGCGGCATAAACGCTGAGCGCTGTCGGTACTCTCGGCGGCGGGAAGAACCGTCGTGAGCGGTGACGGCGGGGGTTTTGAAAATACGATCGCAGAATCAAAAAGGTCAATCCGACGGCGTAAACGCTGAGCGCTGTCGGTGCTGTCGACGGCGACGGAGTTTAAAAACACGCTTGCGGAATTGGAGAGTTTAAGCCGGCGGCATAAACGTCGCTCAGACGCGGTTAATATCTACAGGACAACGATCTGTCTTTAAAATATGAAAAAGATTTTTTTTATGGTTTTAACCGCCGTATTTGCCATGGCGTTCGCGGGTTGTGCGGAAGTCGAATTGCGCAACGATTTTTACAGTACAACGGTGGTGCAGACGATTAAAATTACCGTAACAGAAGATAATAAGGATTTGTACGGCTATTCCGAGAGTGAAATTTTGGATTTGGCAGCCGAAATCTTATCTGATTACGGCAGAAAAGTGGAGCGTTCCGGTAATTCCGTCGTCGCTACAATGATCTTTTCGTCACAAGCAAAGCTTGTAGAGGACGCGATCGGATCGGGTTATGCGGCTGCGAGTCCGACGGCGCAGATAGCGGGATTTTTCTTCGACACATATAAATCCTACTGCGTCAGCCGTTTTTCCGACACCGACAAATGGGCCCTCGCAAACGACATAATAAATAAATATTTTGCCGATATCAGCGAAGCGGACGCGGAAGCCATGAAATATGCCGTCAGCGCGGAAAGCGGCAACGTGGATTATGTGTTCAAATACGGTACGCAATACAGGTCCCTCGGCACAAACGGCAAAACGGAAAAAGAAGGATCGCTTTTTGTGCATACGTGGGAAGTGTCGCCCGATACGGTGCTTTATTTTGAAAGGAAATCGGAAAATCAGCCCGTTTGGTACGCTTTTCTCATAGGCGGCGGATTGATTTTTGCGGTCATTCTGTATCTGCGCAATCAAAGAAGTAAAAAGAGCGGTTTGCGCCGATATTACAAATAAAATCCGATTTTTTATACGGGATTTATATGTGCCGATATTATGCGTTATCAAAATAAGACGCGGCGCGGAGGAAAACGTCATGGACGATAAGAATACCAAAAAAACAAACAGAACTCCGCCGTCGGACGGAGAATTGCGCGCCATGCCCAAAAGGTTAGAAGCGGAGCAAGCGGTTTTGGGAGCGATGCTCATCGATAACGAGGCGGCGGATACGGTGCTTACTGAGCTTACGGAGAACGATTTTTACGACACGAGGAACGCCGTTGTCTTTACTTACGCGAAAAGGCTTCACGAGCGCAATAAACCGGTGGATACTGTCACGGTAGTGGACGGTTTGGACGCGGACGGTAAACTGGACGACGCGGGCGGGCTTACCTATATCAGCGCATTGGCGAACTCCATACCGTCCTCCGCAAACAACGATTATTATATAGATATTGTGCGCCGCTACGGAGTTTTGCGCGATATAATCCGCGCGGGAAACAGTATCGTGCGCTTTATTTACGATGAAACGCCGGAGGCTGCGGATGCCGTGGCTATGGCGGAGAAAACTATTTTCAACATATCGGAGGGACGTGATCACACAGAATTCGTCAGTATCGCGGATGCCGGAGCGGCAGCGATCGAGGAAATTGAAAAAATTCAGAAAAACCGCGACGACCGAAACATAACGCGGAGCGGCTTTGAAAAACTGGACACGCTTACGGGCGGCTTTAAACCGGGTGACTTCGTACTTCTTGCGGCGCGCCCATCCGTCGGTAAAACGGCGTTCGCGCTTAACTTCGCCGTTAACGCCGCAATAAACCAACACAAATCCGTAGCCATATTTTCCTTAGAGATGCCGACCGTACAGTTGGTTAAAAGAATGCTTTCGTACATATCTAAGGTCAGTTTGGGCAAAATGGGACGGCCGCAAGCTCTCTCCACGCCGGAATTCGGAACTTTGCTGGATGCGCACAAAAAGCTGAGCGCGACAAATATCTTTATCAACGACAGCGGAATGATTACGCCGAGCGAGATACTTTCCAAGTGCCGCCGTCTGAAACGCAGCAGGAGCGGGCTTGACCTTGTGATTATCGACTATCTGCAGCTTATGAAAATGCGCGACAAGCAATTCGGCGATTATAGCCGGCAGCAGGAGGTCAGCGATATGAGCCGTATGATGAAGATTTACGCTAAGGAATTAGGCGTCCCATTTTTTGTGCTTTCGCAGATGTCGCGCGGCGTAGAGCAACGCAACGAACATGAACCCAGACTGTCCGATTTGCGAGAAAGCGGGGCCATAGAGCAAGACGCGGACATGGTTA
>JAITEJ010000092.1 GCA_031282095.1 Clostridiales bacterium | reverse complement strand
TAACCGTGCGGACGAGGCGCCGCCGAACGAGGCGGAATCGTTAAATACCGCACCGTCCGCGGAACGTCGGTCGGAGCTTTCGGCGCCGGAGGGGTATTCCGTCTTGTACGACGCGGATGAGGTTTATTTTGCCGGTAAAGCGGTAAATTTTTCATCGGGAGTTTTCCGTTCATCCGATGAGCTTTTGGAAAGCGCATATACGCTGCGCGACGGAATAGGCGGCGTCGCGCGCTACGTCGCGGTTATTTATTCAGATATGCCGCTTGCGACGCGTAAGGCGTTGACGTCGGTGGCGGCGCACATGAAGAAGAACGGCGCGGCGGCGGTGCGTATAGGGCGCGGCGTAATGATAGACCGCAAACGCGCATTCGCCGGAAATCCGCTCATGATAAATTCGCCGGAATATCTTTCGGTGACGGACGCGCGCGCCTATGTAACTGCGTACGCGGAAATTAGGCGGCGCATAAACGAACGGCTTATTTGCGGCGGCGTATTGCTGCTTGACGACAGAGCGGACATAGACGATACCGTGCGAATCGCGCCCGGCGTGCGCATAACGGGGCATGTCCTGATAGAGGGAAACAGCATAGTGGGCGCGGATACAACGGTGGGACCGGGAGCGGTTGTACGTAATTCCGTTATAGGCAGTGGTTGCCGCATAGGGGATTTTGTCGAAATAAAGGCATCCGTTTTGGGCGACGGCGTAAAGGCGGCTCACCTGGCTTACATAGGCGACGCCGAAGTGAGCGCGGGTACGAATGTGGGCTGCGGCGCGGTGTTTTGCAATTACGACGGCGTGCATAAGCATAAGACGACGGTGGGCGCGCGTTGCTTCATCGGCGCGAATGTCAATCTTATCGCGCCCGTTACGGTGGAAGAAGGGTGTTTTATCGCCGCGGGTACTACGGTTACGGATAATCTGGAAGCGGGAGCGTTCTGCATAGGTCGCGCGCGCCAAACGGTCAAAGAGCAAAAAAGCCCCTTGTAACTGAAAAGCAATCGAAGTTTCCGTGAATTTATTATCCGAAAGCGGGTATGTTCTACTCAGGTCGCGCACATTAAGCGACTTGGAATTTGGAAAGTAAGCAGACGTCCTCTTCAATGTTTTACGAAAGCCGCGTGCATTAATTGATTTGGAACTTGGAAAGTGAGCAGACGTCCTCTTTGATGTTTTATGTAAGCCGCGTGCATTAAGCGACTTGGAACTTGGAAAGTAAGCAGACGTCCTCTTCAATGTTTTACGAAAGCCGCGTGCATTAAGCGATCAAAGAAACGCTTATAACGAAAGTAAATCAAAATGTTGTTAAGGTTCGGGCGGTGATTTTTTAACAATCATTTAACTCCCCGCAATTACGCCCGCCGCTTAAAAGTGAAGTTTGCGCAGATTGTCAAAAGATTAGATCCGCGCATTTAAAAGACCAAAACCGTCCTTCAGACGGTTTTTGCTATTTTATCCGAGATTTTTTCGGCAATATGCAAAACTAACATTGACATAGCGCGCAATTATCATGTATAATGCAAATTAGTAAATCATTAATAAGGGAGGCTGTAAATTATGGCAAATCAACATGAGGTTACCACGCCGCAAAAGCTTTTAAAAAATGGAGATATCGCGGAACCGGGTTATGCCAAAACGCTTATTTGGCAATATGACCGCGCCGATATAACCGCGCGCCCTATACGGGTAAAAGAGTGGGATTATTACATTATTGCCGATCAGAAAAAAGGCGTCGCTATGACGATTTCGGACAGCGGCTTTATCGGCGTCATTGATTTTACGCTGTTTGATTACATAACGCCCCGTTGCGCGTCGAGAAGCGCGGCGCGCCCTTTCCCGCTCGGCAGAATGAACATGACGAACACGTCTGTTAAAGGCGACTTGAAGGCGCGTCAGGGCGGCATCTGCGCGGAATTCCTGAACGACGGGAACACACGCTTGCTGCGCGGCACTTTCCCCGGCTTTGGGAAGAAAAAGCGGCTCGTCACCGTGGAAATAGAGCTTACCGACATCCCCGCCGAATCAATGGTTATCGCGACGCCTTTCGGCAAGCCCGGCCATTTTTATTACAATCAGAAAATCAATTGTATGCGCGCGGGCGGTACGGTTACCATCGGAGACGAGGTTTTGTCTTTCGACCCCGCCGAATCTTTCGCCACGCTTGAGTGGGGGCGCGGCGTTTGGACGTACGACAACACATGGTATTGGAGCAGCTTGAACACCGCCCTTCCCGACGGATCCGTGTTCGGCTGGAATTTAGGCTACGGTTTCGGAGATACCTCCGCCGCGACCGAAAACATGCTTTTCTATAACGGAATCGCGCATAAACTTGACGTCGTGACCTTTAACATACCGCAAAAAGACGGCAAGGACGACTACATGTCGCCGTGGACGTTCACATCTAACGACGGTCGGTTGGAAATGGATTTCCTCCCCGTACTTGACAGAAACGTAGAGATAAACATCGGAGTCATCGCTCAACTCCCGCATCAGGTTTTCGGAAAATTCACCGGCAAAGCCGTGCTTGACGACGGAACCGTGATTGAAATAAAGGATCGCCTCGGTTTTGCGGAGAAAGTACGCAATAAATGGTGATGCCCGCGGCAGGCGCGCGTTTCACCGCCGTAACTCCGTATCTAACTGCCCCGCTCAATCTTTTTGGTGATGCTCGCGGCAGGCGCGCGTTTCACCGCCGTAACTCCGTATCTGACTGTTCCGCTCAATCTTTTTGTGATGCCCGCGGCAGGCGCGCGTTTCACCGCCGTAAACGCCGTCGTCGCGACGGCAACAGTCCTATTATTCTGACGCAGGGTAAAAGGCGTGAAACCGAAGGAGTATTCCGCAAACAAAGCGGACAGCGGACGCTACATTAAAAACTCATGAGGCTGTAAAAGTTTTCCGGCTGAAAAATCAAAAGCGGGATGTTCCGTGCCGCGGTCGTTCCCGTTTCGGGGCGGATAACGGTTGTATATAAATCGAACGGAAACGCTTGCATTTATGCGGTCGGATTCTATATAACAAAAGAAGGCGAATTTTCGCTGAAAAATAATCATATAAGGAAGAAAAAATATGAACTGTGTACCTTACGTTATGCTCGGAGCGGGCATGCTCTCGCTCTCGTTATTTTTGTTTTTGCGCGTTAAGAAAGGCGGGGCGACCGCGGTCGCCGTCAAGACGCTTACTAGCTTATTTTTTATGGCGACGGGCATAACCGCGTTGTTCGTAAATCCCGGCAATCTGACTTGGGGATTGCTGATCATATTCGGAATGATTTTCGGACTTGTCGGAGACATCGTTCTTGACGTGCGCATCGTCTATCCCGACGACGCCGACGCATGGCAAGCCACGGGAATGTTCTCCTTCCTCATCGGTCACATTATCTTTCTCATCGCTATATTTCTTACCCTGCCGGCTATGGGCGACAAACTGTGGATGGTTATCGTGTTCCCCGCCCTTATCGCCCTCGTCGCCGCATCGGGCGCGGTTTTGGGCGGACCTAAAATGGGTTTGAATTACGGCAAGTGGAAGCTGGTTTCCTTTCTCTACGCCCTTATCGGTATGTTTATGGTGTTCACGTCCGGGGCGGCGGCAATCGCCTCCGGCTTCGCCGTCAAATGGATTGTGATGTTCGTGGGCGCGTTCCTTTTCATAGGCTCCGATCTCGTCCTTTCGCAGCAGTATTTCGGACCCGCGGAAAAGCTTAAAAATCCCGTCCTCGTTATCGTAAATCACGCCGCATATTATTTCGCGCAGTTCCTCATAGCGTTGACTATACTGTTTTGAGAGAGATAGATTGCGTAAATGCGGTTTCTCATGATTATACGATATCGCTTTGAGATAAATTGATTTAGTAAACGGAGCTTTATTCGTGATTTTCCACAGTTTTGGCGATACTGTTTAAGAAAATCGAATTTAGCGAGTATATTCCCGTCAGTCGGGATTGAAAAGAAAAAAGCCGTCCGCGGGGATTAAATAAATCCGCGCCGGCTTCATATGCTTTGGATGAAACAAGGAGGAGATGCGACCATGATTGCAGCGGGGCAAAATGATGCGAATACAGAAACGACGGCAAAGAAGTATGAACTGACCGGAGAAACGAAAAAATAACGGCATTATCATCTGAGTGTAAGAATGAGTGCAAGGTAATGTTATATCGTATACGTGCCTTGAAGAACTTTTGCGATGTGAGAGCAGGCGATTTTGGCGGATTCGTTGAGAAAGAAGAGAATCTTTCTCAGTATGGCAACGCATGGATATTCGATGATTCGCGTGTATACGGTAACGCGCGGATATTCGGTAACGCGAAGATATCCGGTAACGCGAAGATATCCGGTAACGCGAAGATATCCGGCAACGCGAAGATATCCGGCAACGCGAAGATATCCGGTAACGCGAAGATATCCGGCAATGTGCAAATATATGATTATGTGAAGATATATGGTAATAATATAATAATTTGTGACGAAGCACGGATATGCGGTCATGCGCGCGTATACGATAAAGATTTCCGACTGATGCGGAAGCGACTGCTTTGCCGATAATGACAGACGACATAGAGCGGAATTGACCGCGGGAGGGATCGTTATGAAAAACAAGGGCGTATTGAAGAATTTAATGCTGACGAGATTCGGGGCGGAAACGCTGTCTAAGCAGACGCCGCTAGGCGAATATCCGCGCCCGCAGATGCGGCGCGACAGCTATCTTTGCCTTAACGGCAAGTGGCGGTGCGTCATTAAGGACGGCGCGGGCAGGGAAAAGTATGACGGCGAGATTTATGTGCCGTTTTCGCCCGAAACGCTGTTATCAGGCGTTTTATGCGGCGTGAAACCCGGCGATACGATGACTTATTCCGCGGAGTTCGAGATTCCGGAGGGATTTTTGAACGCCGTTACGCTTCTGCACTTCGGCGCGGTTGATTACGAGTGCTCGGTGCGTTTTAACGGCGTAAACGTGGGCGGTCACAAGGGCGGCTACACCGCGTTCACTCTTGACGTGACCGGCGCGGTGAAAACGGGCTTGAATAGAATTACCGTAAAAGTCAGCGACCCGTCAGATACGGGAGTGCAGTCGCGCGGCAAACAGAAGCTTAAAAGCGGCGGCATATGGTATACGCCTCAGTCGGGAATATGGCAAACGGCGTGGATGGAAAGCGTCCCATCCGAATACGTGAGAGATTTCACGCTTATTCCCGACATCGACGCGGGTACTCTTACCGTTAAATTTGACGCGAACGCGACGCGCGCGCTCGTAGAGGCGTACGACGACGGCATACCCGCAGCCGCAGCCGTGTCGAAGGACGGAATTGCGACGATAGTCCTGCCGGGCTTCGAGTGTTGGAGTCCCGAGCATCCTAAGCTTTATGATTTAAAGATTACCGCCGGTGAGGATTCGGTATATTCGTATTTCGCCATGCGCAAGTTTTCTGTAGGCACGGACGGCAACGGCGTAAAGCGGTTGTTTTTGAATAATAAGCCGTATTTCCACAAGGGCGTGCTGGATCAAGGCTATTGGTCGGACGGACTTTTAACGCCGCCGTCGGACGAGGCGATGGTTTACGACATAACGCTGATGAAAAAACTTGGGTTCAATATGTTGCGCAAGCATATAAAAATCGAGCCGGCGCGTTGGTATTATCATTGCGATCGCTTGGGAATGCTGGTCTGGCAGGATATGGTTTGCGGCGGCGGCAAATACAAAACCTTGGCGGTTGCGGTCGCGCCGTTTTTGGGCTTTACCAAAGACGACAGTAATTACGGCTTTTTCTCGCGGCGCGATAAAGCGGGCCGCGAGGAGTACGAACGCGATTTGGCGGATACCGTGAAACAGCTTAAAAACGCGCCTTGCATAGCTATGTGGGTGCCCTTCAACGAGGGTTGGGGACAGTTCGACAGCACTCGGATAGCCGCGCTTGTCAAAACTTTGGATCCCACGCGTACGGTAGATAACGTGAGCGGTTGGTATGATCAAGGAGAAGATTCGGGCGATTTCAAGAGCTTGCACATATATTTCCGCGCGGTAAAGCTGCCGAAAGACAAACGCGTCATTCTTTTATCGGAATTCGGCGGTTACAGCCTGAAAGTCGCCGGGCATGTTTACGATTCGGAACGCTCGTTCGGCTACAAGATGTTGGAAACGCGCGAGGACTATGAGAAAGCATACGCCGATCTGATAGAAAATGAAATTTTGCCGGCGATTCCGCAAGGGCTGTCCGCAGTAGTCTATACGCAGTTAAGCGATGTGGAACAGGAGATAAACGGCTTCGTGACCTTTGACCGCGCCGCGGAAAAAGCCGACCGCGCCGCAATTAAAGCAGTCAACGACAAAATGGTTCTGCCGTCGTAAACTTTAATTTTTGACCGACGGCGAAAAGACGGTTCCGCATCGGAAACGCTTGCGGCGGGCTTTATAATGACGCAATTTTGGCGCGTGGACGGGGGCGATTTCTTTCTCTTTTTCCTCCACTCATTGAAAATCGTTTGTTGCGTTCAGTGCGTAATTTTCGCTTCGTTCAAGACCGCTGACGGCAAAACGGTTCCGCCGTCGTAAACGTTCGCGAATGGTATTCCCAAAAGTGAGAGAAAACAAAAGCGGGATATGGACATAAGCTTCGCCGCCGCAGACGTTCGCGCAATGGGCTTTACCGACGGTTGCGCGACGCTGTATCTCGTAAGTTATTTTTTGGCAGACGTTCGCGCAAGGCTTTACTGACGGAGTCATATTTTAAATTGGGAATGGACGCGCGCCGTTATTGCGTTCTAAACCGTTTGCTGCGTTTAAAATGTGTTGCGGGAACGGGGAGAATTGTGTTGAAATTTAAGTCCTTTCAATTATTTTGTATGATATTTATTTGACAGCCGAATTGAAATATAGTATATTATACAAGAGCCGCTCGGGAGTGGTTTTTTAAGTTGGCGTTTTTCGGAATTTATTCGATGCGTCACACCTATAAAATATATTCCGTGCATATCCGTTTTTCAAGCGCGCCTTTAGGCGGCGGAAGCTAAACTGATCGATGAGGAATAGACCGGCGAGACTGGATAGAGGAGGTAAAATTTCATGTATGCAATTGTGGAAACAGGCGGAAAACAGGTCAAGGCGGAAAAAGACTTGATCGTCAACGTCGAAAAGCTTGCCGCGGGCGTCGGAGACATCGTCGAATTACCCGTGTTGCTGTTGTCCGATAATGCCGGCAACATCAAGACCGGCGACGCCGTTAAAGGCGCGACCGTCAAAGCGGAAGTCGTCAGACAGGGCAAAGCGGGCAAGGTTGTGGTTTACAAATACAAAGCGAAGAAGAACGAGCGTCACCGTCAAGGTCACCGTCAACCGTTTACCGCGTTAAAGGTTATCGAGATCTTAGGTTAGTTTAAAATAAACGCGGTCTTGATTCGATAAGACGCGGGGATAAAATATCGGGCAGGTCTATAACGTATCGGGAGTATATACTGGCGGAGGCTTGCGAAGAAATATGACAAAAGTAAGGTTTATCACCGAAAACGGCAAAATAAAGGCGGTGTCCGCAGAAGGACATACGGGCTTTGCCGACAGCGGAGAAGACATCGTTTGCGCGGCTCTGTCGTCTATATTACAGACGGCGGTTCTGGGGCTGATGAAAGTCGCGAAGATAGACGTACGGGTGGAAATGGACGAAAACGAAGGCGTTTTGTCGATGTCCTTGCCCCCCAAGTTGTCCGAGCGCTCCGAACGCGACGCCGAGGTGCTTTTACAGACCTTGCTTTTGGGGGTGTCCGACCTCTACGAAGGCTATTCGGACTATATCACATTGGAGGTAATCTAGAATGTTTATAAATATTCAGTTGTTCGCGCACAAAAAAGGCGGCGGCAGTTCCCGTAACGGGCGGGAAAGCGCGGCTAAGCGTTTAGGACCTAAGAGGACCGACGGTCAGTTTGTACTCGCCGGCAACATACTTGTTCGTCAAAGGGGCACTAAGTTCTATCCCGGCAATAACGTCGGCATAGGGAAGGACGACACCTTGTTCGCTTTGGTCGACGGTGTTGTACGCTTTGAAAGAAAAGGCAAGGACGATAAACAGGTCAGCGTTTACGCGGAGGCATAATAAAATTGCGACGGGGAGCCTTGAGGTTCCCCGTTGTTGCGCACGGTACCGTCCGTTTAAGACGGTTGAAACGAAGATAAGCGGCAATAACGACGGTTTAAACTGCATAAACAGGGTTTAAGCGGCTGTTTCGGTGAAATAAGAGCATATTTGCGCAAAACTTTGCCGGTAAGATAAAGCGGGCTTGATCCGTAGTCGGAAACGGCGTTTCTTTCTGAATCCGCGGCATATATTTGCGCCGGGTTGCAATACGATATAACGTGTCGGATAAACGGCGGCAATAATTGCGATCAGGCGTATACCGCACGCAGAATGACGATTGAAGAAGTTTGCCTTAAGCGGAAGAAACATATTCGCGTGCCGAGTATGGGCATGGCGGACGGCGGCGGCGATTAGGGAATACAGGCGTGCCGGGTGAGATACTGCATAGCATTGATAATAATTATCTTTGGATATACGTTACGCAATATACCGCGCGCCGGATTAAATACGGTAAGGAATATAGTCGGTCGGGCAGAGGAAACGCGTCATATAAACGCGCCGAGTGAAATACGATGGAAGTGAAATCCGAAAACGGAGTGATTACCGTTGAGTTTCCCGATACGTTTGACATTAAGCAGACGCTGGAGTGCGGGCAGCTGTTCCGATACAGATTGACGGATAGCGGAGCGACCGTGTTTTCCCGTGACAAACGCGCCGAAATGACGGCGGAAGACGGCAAAATAAAAATTTTTACGGAAGATGAAAGATATTTTCTTAAATATCTTGATTTTGCCACAAACTATGCTATAATTATAGAGAAAGTGCAAGATAAAGGGCTTGTTTCGGCTGCTGCGGCTTTTGCGAGAGGCATAAGGATTTTAAAACAGGATCCGTACGAGACCACGATCAGCTTTATCGTATCCGCTAACAACAATATCCCGCGCATTAAGTCCATAATCGAAAGGATATGCGGGGAACTGGGCAGGGATATGGGCGGCTGGCACGCTTTTCCCGAAATGGGGGCGCTTGCTTCTAAGGACGCGGATTTTTATTTCAGGCTTGGGGCGGGCTACCGTGCGCCGTACATAGCGGAAACCGCAAAACTTCTCACTAAGATTGATTTGGAGGATGTTCGCAAACTTCCGACGGATGAAGCCGCGAGAGTGCTAACGGATCTTCCGGGGGTAGGTCCTAAAGTCGCCGATTGCGTTCTGTTGTTCGGTTTAGGCAAGACGGACGTGTTTCCGGTCGACACTTGGATAAAAAAGGTATACCGCGATATGTTCGGGGATGCGGCTCCCGCCGTCATGCGGAGGGAATTGGTTCGCCGTTACGGGGAACTTGCCGGTTATGTTCAGCAGTACCTTTTCTATTATAAAAGAGAAAAGAACTCATAAAACGGAGGAATAAACATTATGAGCGAGAAAAAGAAATATATCGTTTTAGCCGATATCGAAAGCGTCCGCATTTCCTATGCAACGTTCGACAAAGCACTCAAGGAACTTACTCAGTTCGGAGAGGTCGCGGGATGTAAATTCTACGGTTACAGCGCGAAGAGAACCAAGGATTACGGCGAGTTTATTCAAGCGAATAATTACGATGCGCTTTCCGCCCTCCCGAAGAAAAGAAAGGGAAAGCTTGACCTCCGTCAGGTCATCGATGCGGTCAGACTTGCGGCATATCCCAATATCGGCGGTTTCTTTATCATATACGGCAGAGGCGACATAGCGCCGCTTATCGCGTATTTGAAGAACTATGGCATGGATGTTATCGCCGGCGTTTTGGAGCCCGATAAGAACTCCGAGCTTTGCAATAAGGTCATCACGCTTGATCCCAACGCACCGAAGGTTGACGTTGCCGAAGGCGGTTACAGGCAGATTGCCGCCGTCGATTACAAAAAAGCGCCCAAGAAACCCGCGGCTCCCAAGGTTGCCGCCGCTCCTGCGGCTCCCGCGGCTCCCGCTCCCGTTGTGAACAACTACTATACAACGAACGAAGTCGCCCCCGCGCCCGCAAGCTCGGCCGACGATGACCTTATCGCTCAGTTGCAGAAGATTCTCGCGGGCGGCTGATAAAAGGACTTGCCCTCCGCGCGTTTTCTCTTTCATTTACATGCGGGTGAGCGGTCGCGGTTGTTATGTGGAAATATACGGAATAATATCCGAACCGGCGGTAAACCGCCGGTTCGGAAGTTTTGTTTTTAATTTTAGGTTTCGCCGGATATATTGCCGAGAAATATTTTCCGCGTCAGTTTTTTTGGTGAATGATGAAAACGCGGGTTACCCGTGTTTTTTTTATTATTTATCCGCGCGTGAAAACAACGAGGCTCTTGTTCCCGTATATGCGTCGGCAAGCTTAAAGATAAATAAAACCATAAGTTTTGTCGGCTCCGGTTTTTTTATTGGCATATGTAAACGGGTCAAAATTAAAGCCGGCGGCGGGTGCGAGAAAGGTTTCCGTTCTCGCGTGTGGGCGTATTTTGGGGCATGGATATACGGCGAAGCACAAGCGTATGACGGTTTCCATTCTCGCGTGTGAGCGTATTTTTGGTTCGGTCGTTTTTATCTGCGCATCTCAAGACAGGGAAAAGCGCGTATCGGTTTGGTATAAAAGCCGTTCGCCGTACGTTGCGTTTTGTTCCCGTATGTGCGCCGTTTCGGGTGCTTATTCTTTGTTTACGTATTTCAGAACCGAAGAAAGCTCATGTTCCCGTATATTTTCGGTGCATACGTTCCTAAAAAGGAAATCGTTTGTCCGCGTCTGCGCCGTGATAAAGCGGTAAATCGCAATGATAAGACTTATCGGCTTGATTGCGGCGCGTCCGTTGTTAAAAAGGAGGCATTTTTATAATCATGATTAAATTTGATAAACAGAGCTGCAAGGGTTGTTCCCTTTGCGTGGAAAGTTGTCCTAAAAAGATACTGGAGCTTTCAAAAACGGAAATCAATGATAAGGGCTATTACGTCGCGGAGTGCGTCAATCAAACCGCGTGTATTTCTTGCGCGTTCTGCGCCGTTATTTGCCCCGACTCCGTTATAAGCGTAATAAAATAAGTTATTTTTCGCGAGGAAAATATCGGCTTATTAAGGAATATGTACGCGCTGAAACGCCGTGCCGCGAAAACATAATAAAGAAGCAAAAATCGAGCGATTACGGTAAACGGGTATCCGCGTTTAATAAAAGCGGTTTATTAGGGAACATATGCGCGCCGAGATACCGCCGTACCGCGAGTAATGACAGCAAACTAACGCGGAACAACAGCCGTGTACGAGGGATTCATGCGTCTTTTCAGGGCGGATGGGTCCGTTGAAAAAAAATTATGCGCCGAAAGGCGTATGAGGTATAGAACATGTCTGAGAAAAAATTGATGAAAGGTAACGAAGCGATTGCCGAAGCCGCCGTCAGAGGCGGTTGCAGGTATTATTTCGGTTATCCTATAACGCCGCAGAACGAGATTCCGGAATATATGTCGTGGCGGCTTCCCGAAGTGGGCGGCAAGTTCATTCAGGCCGAAAGTGAAATATCCGCAATAAATATGGTTTACGGCGCGGCCGCGGCGGGCGGACGGTCTATGACCAGCTCCTCAAGCCCCGGTGTCAGTCTGAAACAGGAGGGCATTTCCTACATATGCGGCGCCGAGCTTCCTTGCGTCATAATCAATATGGTCAGAGGCGGTCCCGGCTTGGGAGGTATTCAGCCCGCGCAAAGCGATTATTTTCAAGCGGTAAAAGGCGGAGGTCACGGCGACTATAAAATGCTCGTTTACGGTCCGTCCACCGTTCAAGAGGCGGTCGACATCGTATACGGAGCCTTTGAAAAGGCGGAGAAATACCGCCTGCCCGTCATGATATTGGGCGACGGTATGTTAGGGCAGATTATGGAGGCGGTTCAGCTTCCCGAAGCACTGACGCCGGAACAAATTAAGGTGCCGGAGTGGGCGACTACCGGCACGCATATAGGCGAGAACAGAAAAATCATCAATTCGCTTTACATTGAGCCGGATGTTTTGGAGAACCTGAACCATAAGCTTTTTGAACGCTATGCCGATTTGGCTGAGTTTGAGACCTTATGCGAGGAATACAGAACGGACGACGCTGAAATCATCATAACCGCATACGGAACCGTGGCGAGAATTTCCAAGAGTACTGTAGATATGCTGCGCGCGCAAGGCATAAGAGCCGGCTTAATCCGCCCCGTCACCCTTTTTCCGTTCCCGGTCGAGGTCTATAGGGCGGCGGCCGAGAGGGCTTCCGTTCGTGAGTTCGTAGCCGTGGAGCTTTCTATGGGGCAGATGGTGGAGGACGTTCGTCTTGCCGTTAACGGCAAAAAGCCGGTAAAATTTTACGGACGTTCCGGCGGCAATGTCATGACGCCCGAGGACATTGCGCGTTTCGTTAAGGGGGGAAAATAATATGTCGGTCGTTTACAAAAAGTCACAACTTTTAACGGATACGCCTTTTCACTATTGTCCCGGCTGCGCGCACGGAATAGCGCACAAGTTAGTCGCGGAAACGTTGGAGGAATTGGGGCAGGCGGGCAACGTGATAGGCGTCGCGCCCGTCGGTTGCGCGGTTTTCGCGTATAACTACTTCAATTGCGATATGCAACAGGCGGCGCACGGCCGCGCTCCCGCGGTCGCCACGGGGATTAAAAGCGTGCATCCCGATAAAACGGTGTTCGCGTATCAGGGCGACGGCGATCTTGCGAGCATCGGTATGGCGGAGATTATCCATGCCGCCGCGCGCGGAACCAACATCACCGTGATATTCATCAATAACGCCATATACGGCATGACCGGCGGACAAATGGCGCCGACTACGTTGGAAGGTCAAAAATCCACGACGTGTATATACGGCAGAAACGCGGCGCTGAACGGCGCTCCGATACGCGTGGCAGAACTTCTCGCCACTTTGGACGGACCCTCTTATATAGCGCGCTGCGCTCTCGATACGGTGAAAAACATACGGGCGGCGAAAGCGGCGATAAAAAAGTCTTTTCAAAATCAGTTGGACGGAAAGGGTTTCGCAATGGTGGAACTGCTCTCCTCATGTCCTACAAACTGGCATATGTCGCCCGTGGAGGCGATGAAGTTCGTCGGTACGGAAATGACTAAGGTCTATCCTTTGGGCGTATTCAAGGCATAGATTGAGGCGGTAAAGTTCGTCGGTACGAAAATGACGAGAGCTATCTTTTAGGTGTGTTCAAGAGCATAGATTGAGGCGATGAAGTTTGTCGGTACGGAAATGACGAGAGCTATCCTTTGGGCGTATTCAAGGCATAGATTGAGGCGGTGAAGTTCGTCGGTACGGAAATGACCAAGGTCTATCCTTTGGGCGTATTCAAGGCATAGATTGAGGCGGTAAAGTTCGTCGGTACG
>JAITEJ010000090.1 GCA_031282095.1 Clostridiales bacterium | reverse complement strand
GACGAGTCGAACGGGTCAAGTTCTTCTAAGATAGGCCAATATTTCTGCGCTATGCCCGCGGTTATTTCCAAATCGCGCACGCGCTTATTCAACTGGCGGAATTCCTCCAAAATCGGATCGGGGAGCTGTTGGTCCATATCGGCTATACGTAAACCTCTCTGTTTCACTATGCGACCGGGAATTCCCACCACGGTACACTGCGGCGGCACCGACTTCAGCACTACGCTTCCCGCGCCGATTTTGCTGCCGCGCCCGATCGTTATAGGTCCCAAGATTTTGGCTCCCGACGAGATCATGACGTCGTCCTCAATCGTCGGATGACGCTTGCCGGTGTCCTTTCCGGTGCCGCCCAACGTAACGCCCTGATAAATCACCACATTGTTGCCCACCTCGGCGGTCTCGCCTATTACGACTCCGGCTCCGTGATCTATCATGACGCCCGCGCCGATTTTGGCGGCGGGATGAATTTCCACGGCGGTAACCTTGCGTATATGCGCCGATATAAGGTGAGCGACGGATTTCATACCGCGCGTATAAAACCAATGCGCGCTCCTGTAACCGCGAAGCGCCTTGAAGCCGGAATAGGTGAGCCATACCGTCAGTTTGGAACGCGCGGCGGGATCCTTTTCCATGATAGCGTTTAAATCTGCTTTTATATTCTCAAACATAGTTTAATTTGCCCGTATGCCCTCTTATTTTATTTTAAGAGGGCATACGGCGTTCATATATTATTCGGAAAGTTAAAATTCCCTTTGTCCGCGCGGCGGTTTATGAGAAACCTCTCCGCTCGATCCCTTTCGGGCTTACGCTTCCGACGTACGCAGAGATACCGACGGCGGCTTATAAGGTTACACCCCCGTTACCTATGACAGACTGCGCCGTGCCGCCGTTCAATTTCGCCCGTTGCGGCGCCCTAAACAACGCTTCCGCCGGCATCGCTTTACGCGCGGATTATGGGTTGTTATTGACGTTGACGCGCTTGTTGCCGATGACGGATTGCGTTAGGGTGCTGCCGCTAGCTATTATTAAACTGCCTAATCCAACATTATTGCCGGAATTGTTTGCCACGTGGATTATATAGTTGAAGTTTTGATTCAGCTTATTCATGTCGAACGTCATCGTGAACCATGTATCGCCCAAAACATTCAGTTGCGCGCCCATAGCGTCCAACACGTCGGTAAGGCGGGTGTCGCCAAGCAGGAAAACCGCGACGGGATCAGCGCCGCTGTCCTTGCTCCAAAGCAGCACGTCGGCAAGTTTTGCGTCCATCATTTCGTTAGTCAGATTGCCGCCCACGGTGTTGAGCGTAGCGATTTTGATTTGCGGCAAATCCAAAATCGTATCCGGCTGAATGTCGATGAGATCCTTTAATGCAAAGCCCGTTATCGCCGTTTCAATTTGGGATATATTCGTGCCGTCGCGCTTCATGCTGATGAGCGCGCGCGCACTCGCCTCGCGTGTTATTTTAATAGAAAGACCTTCATTGTCCGCCTCGTCTTTAGAGAGTGTCAGCCCTTTTTTCTTTATAAAAGCCGGCGCATTCAAATCCAAAGATGTGCCGCCCTCATCGTTAAACACTTCGATGGTCGCCGTAACCGCAGAATCATTGACGGCGACCGAACCGGTGTATATATTGCCGTTTACAAAAATCAGACGCTTTGGTCCGGCAACACCGGCGGTGACGGCGGCTTCGTTATAAGGATGATACACGTTGTTCGGATGATCGTAAATCATAACGGTAGCGCCGCTGTAGACAGTCGATATGTCGAACAAAACTTCCTCGGCATAGCGTCTTGCGTAACGCTGCACATCCTCACCCTTCGATTTATCCCACTTTTCATAGAAGACATCCGTATCGGCGGTTTCATGCTTATAGACGACGGCTTTCTTGACATAGTACTTTTGTTCCGCGGCAACCGTGCCCGAATACACGTCAAAAACGCCGGTTTGCGTGTTCCACACATAAAGCGTACCCACTGAGTCCGCAACAGCGGACGCCTCGTCGTAACTGACCGGCACCATAGTTTTATAGTCATCACCATTTACATAGGGAATATATTCCACCTTTTGTTCCGGCGATATATTATTACCGTTATTATCATAGGTTAGGACGATTGCTTTGACAAAGAGGTCATCGTTGTTCGAAGGAACTGAATTCAGTTCACTGTCGGTAAGCAGTCTGTAGCGCTCGTTTGTAAGATAATACGCGCCGTCGGCGTCCTCGATGTAGACATATCCGTCGGAATATTCCTCTATGAACACATGCGTGGCTTCCTCTGCCGCGGATACTTCCGCCAAAGAATATTCAAATACGTCAAGTATGTCGGTTATGAGCAAAGCGTTGAAAGCCTCCGCCAAACCGTTAACCTGTTTGTCGCGCAACGTAAGCAACGCCTTGTGTATATCCGCGCCCTCTTTGTATATTCCTAAATTGAATTCTCCGTCCAACTCGCCCAACGTCATATCGCCCAGATGATCCAGTTTATCGACGATGGCTTCCCATGCGTCGAACACCGGCTTATCCCTGTTTTCGGTTATTACCGATATATTCTCAGGAAGAGAAATGCCGAGAGCGTTCGTTAAATCCGCTAAACTCGTTTTATCGAAAAGCTTGTCGATATTATCCTTGAGTTCCGAAAAAGGAACGTCTTTTATGGAAGATATGTCTATAAAGTCGATTTTGTCGGGAAACTTAACGCCGTATTCATTCTCCAGGTCGTTTAAAGTTTTAGAGCCGAATTCCGGAATGTCTTCGATTACGTTAGATATAATGTCCCACAAAGTCTTGTTAACGATTTCGTTATCGCCTAAGACGTCCACTTTTGCAATGTCCTGAATATCCCCGACAGTGACTTTGGTAAGCACCAGATAAACGGTGAGCGCGATGGAGCCGATGAACAAAACCACGCCTAAAACCATACCGATAATTATGTTTAATACCGTTTTGCAACCTTTTGACATAAGCCTATCCTCCTGACCCTTCGGTCGTCGCTTGCGGCTTAGAATCGCCGTTATTTCTTGAAAACACGCGCTTTTGTTCCCGCTAACAGGACGCGTGACTTTTACCGCCGTTTAACGTAGTATTGTACTGCCGCCAACGGCTCAACATTACAGTTATCTGAAAAGACACGCTTCTGCTCCCGATAAAATAAGACGCTTTCAGTGCGGTTCGCCGTCGTAATATATAGCCGCTGACGGCTTTAAATTACCGTTATTTGAACACACGCGCTTTTGTTCCCGCTAACAGGGAATTTATTGCGGTTTGCCGTCCGTACCGTCGGTTTCATCGTTTGCGGACACATTCTCAGCGCCGGCGGTTTCCTCGGGCTTAGGAGCTTCCTTGAATATAAGACCGGAAGCGGCGAAGGTTCGCGGGGCGGATTGATTTTCGGCGTGGCGGCGTTTTTCGTCCGCCTCCAAAATTTCCATGACTTCCGCGGCGGTTTTGCCCTCGAAAAGCATTGCCACCTCCTCGCGGTATATGGTTTCGCGTTCGTAGAGAAGTTTAACCATATTATCCATTATATCGCGGTGATTTTCCAAGATTTCCAACGCGCGGGCA
>JAITEJ010000065.1 GCA_031282095.1 Clostridiales bacterium | reverse complement strand
ATTGTATTTTCTTTTTAGCGTTCTTTTTGACTGCCATTTTATTTTCTCCTTACAGCTTAAGCTCTATCGGGCATTGTGCCTGATGTTCGTGCTCGCCGCCCGCATAAACCTTCAGTTTTTTAATCATCTTTCTTCCGATAGAGTTTTTGGGGAGCATACCCTTGACCGCCTGATAAACGGCGAACTCCGGCTTGTCATTCATGATTTTCTTATACTGAACCTTTTTAAGACCGCCGATATAGCCGGTATGATAGGTGTAGTATTTTTGCTCTAATTTTTTGCCGGTCAAAACGACCTTTTCGCAATTAATAACGATAACATAATCGCCCGTATCGACGTGAGGAGTAAAAGTAGGTTTATTTTTGCCGCGTAAAATCGCCGCAACTTGGCTGGACAAACGTCCCAACACAACGTCGGTCGCATCGACGACGTACCACTTTCTCTCAACGGTTTCGGGCTTTGCCATATAAGTATTCACGGTAAAGACCTCCAAGTATCTTGTGTTAAGCCGGAAAATCCGGCGGTGTGTTCCGAGCCAAAACCGTCCGCGGCAGCTCCGGGGGCTAAACCTTCGCGCACACGCCTATGATTTTAAGGCTAGATTATTTTAAATGAAGTGACAAATTGTGTCAACTGTTTTTTCATGTTTTTTAAAAAATGTTCAATTTGAAAAAGTATGCATCGCCTGACAAATTTTTGCAATAGTGCTTTATTCTATCGATACGGCGCTTTCGCGCACAATTTCCCCAGAGAGCCGTCCGAGCAAGATCAAGCGGCTTTGTGACGACACGTCAATATCCTGCAGCGGACACTCATATCATCCATCAATCTCAAAAGTTGTTTCCATATAGTTTTTTATCTTGCCATTACTACTGTTTTCACTTCTCAGTTTTCATGCAAGACTTCCTAATACTTTTTCAGTTGTTTCCATATAGTTTTTTTATCTTGCCATTACTACTGTTTTCACTTCTCAGTTTTCATGCAGGACTTCCTATCGCGCCATTTTTATCGTTCTTTGCAAAGGCGTCGCTTTGGTTTTTGACAAAGAGGGTTTTCGCCGCTTCGGGGTTGATTTTCTGCAGACCGGCATAGCGGGTTTCGCTCAGGAGGAACTCTCTGTAATCGGCGGCGGGTTCCTTACTGTCCAAAGTGAACGGGTTTTTGTCGGTGCCGGCAAGCTTCGGATTAAAACGGAAGAGCTGCCAATAACCGGCGTCCGCCGCGCGCTTCATCTCTATTTGCGGTTTTGTCATATTAATGCCGCGGCCGAATTCCGCGTTATCCTTAAACAGACTGTCAGCCCGCGCAAGTGGGGGGCTGAGGTTTCCTTGGTGAGGGTTTGTCCTCCTAGGGGTCTCAAACAGACTGTCAGCCCGCAGAGGGGATGTGCGGCGCACGGGTGTTCCGTATGTATTTTCGGTCGAAAAACTTTACTTTCCTATCAGGCGGCTGGCGCGGCGCGCGAAGCCGTGAGATTCCCGCATCGGCGCCGCAGCGGCAATTACGCGGTGAAATACAGGGGAAAAATTAATTCTTTTCGTTAAAATCCTCATAAATATGTTTGACATATTCCGACATAGCTGATATTATTAGACTACTTGCACTGTACGTGCTTTTTTTTAAGTACGCAATTTTTATTATGCTTACTTTTATGAGGGGTGCAAGCGCGGTATTATATGTCGGGAATTGATTTGGAAAGTGCGTTAAGCGGGCGCAAGGTCGTCGGGACTAAGCAAGTTCTGCGGGCGCTTTCGGAGGACGGCTTGTCTTTCGTAATCCTGGCGGAAGATGCCGATAAGGGCGTTATCGACAAGATCCTCCGCGCCGCGTCGGAAAGGCGAACGGACGTTTCATTTACACCGTCTAAGACGGAGTTGGGGCGCGCCGCCGGTATAGAGGTCGCCGCCGCGGCGGTAGGGATATTAAAGTAAACGATTCCGCCGCCGAGCCGGGGGTTAAATCGTCGCATCTTAATTATTAAGCCGGAGCATAAAAACTTGTGTTCCGTGGTCGAAGAAAAACCGATATTTTTCTTCGTAATAAATATCGCGCCTGTGCTGAGGCGCGGAATTGTAGAACAGGGTTTTATCCGCTCCGGGTTGTGCGGAAGGATCCGAACTGAAAGGCTAGAACGCAACGGTCTCTTAAAAGAAGTCGATACGTTGCAAAATCGGAGGACAGGTTAAATGCCAACAATTAATCAGCTTATACGGCAAGGCAGAGAACGCCGGACAAAGAAATCAATTACTCCTATCATGGAGCAATGCCCGCAAAAACGCGGCGTATGTTTGTCGGTCACTACCACGTCGCCCAAGAAGCCTAACTCCGCATTGCGTAAGATTGCCAGAGTGCGTCTTGTCAACGGCATGGAAGGTACCGTGTATATTCCCGGTATCGGTCATAACCTTCAGGAGCACAGCGTCGTGTTAATCCGCGGCGGGAGAGTGAGAGACCTTCCGGGCGTGCGTTATCACATTATACGCGGCACAATCGACGCGGCGGGCGTGGCGAAGAGGAAGCAATCGAGATCTAAATACGGCGCGAAACGTCCGAAATCCTGACGGAGAGCCGCTTAAGACCGGCTTCGCTTGCTTAAATCTTTTCCGCGCATACACGGCGTGTTCGACGGAATTCGGATTTAAGGCGCGGAGGCTCATCTTGAAACGGCGGCTTGAGATTTATAGGTAAAATTCGGCAACATAAAAACAACCCCGCGGGACAGCGTCCCGCAAATTATCGGAGGATAACAGATATGCCAAGAAGAAGCGGAGTTCCCAAGCGCGACGTGCTTCCCGATCCGATCTACAACAGCAAGGTAGTCGCCAAGCTGATCAATCAGATCATGATGCAAGGGAAAAAAGGCACGGCGCAACGTATAGTATACGATGCTTTTGAAATAGTCAAAAATAAGTTGGGGCAGGAGCCGTTGAGCGTGTTTTTGAAAGCGCTTGATAACGTCATGCCGGTTTTAGAAACCAAAGCGAGAAGAGTCGGCGGCTCGAACTATCAGGTTCCCATCGAAATCAGCCCTGTCAGGAGACAGACGCTGGGCATCCGTTGGTTGGTCACCTACAGCAGAAAACGCGGCGAAAAGACGATGGACGCGAGACTGGCGGGAGAGCTTGCCGACGCGTTTGCAAACGCGGGCGCGGCAGTCAAGAAAAAGGAAGAAACCCACCGTATGGCGGAAGCAAACAAGGCGTTCGCTCATTTCCGTTGGTAGGTCTCCGCAACTTTTTTGCGGAGCCGGCACAATGTAAGGGGGAGCCGCAAAGGGAGTCGGAGGTCAATAGATAAGAATGGACAACAATCAATCAACTACTTTAGATAAACTAAGAAATATAGGTATCATGGCGCACATAGACGCCGGAAAGACCACAACGACGGAAAGAATTCTTTTTTACACCGGACGGTTGCACAAAATGGGCGAGGTTCACGAGGGCGCCGCTACCATGGACTGGATGGTTCAGGAGCAGGAACGCGGCATAACCATCACCTCCGCGGCGACCACGGCGTTTTGGAAAGGTTCTAAAATCAACATTATCGACACGCCGGGTCACGTCGACTTCACCGTCGAGGTGGAGAGGAGCTTGCGAGTGCTGGACGGCGCCGTGGCGTTGTTCTGCGCTAAGGGCGGCGTGGAGCCGCAATCGGAAACCGTGTGGCGTCAAGCGGATAAATACAGGGTTCCGCGCTTGGCGTTTGTCAACAAGATGGACATCAACGGAGCGAACTTCGAGCAAGCCGTTCAGATGATGCGCGACCGTCTTAACGCGAACGCCGTTCCTATTGAACTTCCGATAGGGCAAGAGGACACTTTCCGCGGCGTCGTAGACGTAATCGAGGGGGTCGCGCTGTACTATATGGACGATTTGGGTAACCAAATCGAACGCCGCGATATTCCCGCCGATATGACGGAGAATTATTTGGCGGCGCGCGAGGAAGTGATTTCCGCCGCCGGAGAATATGACGAGTCGGTTTTGGAGAAATTTTTCGCGGAGGAACCCATTCCGGTAGGCGACTTGAAAGCCGCGCTCCGGAAGGCGACCGTCGCTATGAAGATCGTCCCCGTGCTGTGCGGAAGCGCATACAAAAACAAGGGCGTTCAGAGTTTGCTCGACGCGGTGGTGGATTATCTTCCTTCTCCGTTGGACGTTCCGGCGATAGAAGGCAAAAATCCGCGCAACGAAAAGACGGAGGTCAGGCATGCGGATCCTAAGGAGCCGTTCAGCGCCTTGGTATTCAAAATCATGACCGATCCGTTCGTGGGCAAATTAGCGTTCGTGAGAATATACAGCGGAGAGTTGACCGGGGGAACCGCGGCGTACAACTCCGTGAAAGATAAG
>JAITEJ010000163.1 GCA_031282095.1 Clostridiales bacterium | reverse complement strand
ATGATTACGCAACAATGAATCAATCTCATTTATTGAGTTTACAAAAAGGGGGAATAATATGGATAACAGGAAAAACGTAAAGCTTAAGTTCGACGACAACGGACTTATTCCAGTCGTAGTTCAAGATCATTATACAAAAGAAGTGCTGACTGTAGCATACATGAACGCCGAGAGTCTGGGCATAAGCATAGCCGAGGGCAAGACTTGCTTCTACAGCCGTTCCCGTAAAAAGCTTTGGCGCAAAGGCGAAGACAGCGGCAACATACAGCGTATTGTGTCCATAAAAAGCGACTGCGACAACGATGCGCTGCTTGTGGAAGTGGTCAAAAACGGCCCCGCATGTCATACCGGCTCGGAAAGCTGTTTCAATGCGGGATCTGCCGTCTATTTAAGCGATGAGATAAAGGAATTTTCCGTAACGGCGCTTTATGAGCTCATAAAAGATAGGAAAACATCGTTGAAGGAAGGTTCGTATACTACGTATCTTTTCCAAAAAGGGCTTGACAAAATCCTCAAAAAGGTGGGCGAGGAATGCACCGAGGTCATAATAGCGTCCAAAGGCGGAGACAGAGCGGAAACGGTGTTTGAAATTTGCGATCTCATATATCATCTGCTGGTACTCATGGTGAACGAGGGGATCTCAAATCGGGATGTCCTTGATCAACTCGCCGCGCGGCATGTCCTCGATACGAAGGTAAAGCAGGAAAAAATGAAGTAACGCGGTAAATCCGTCTTAATACGCCTCAAGATTTTAGGCAGCCGCTTCGCGTTAAACGCCTGATATGATATATCGGCATAATCGGAAGCAAAATTAAAAGGCAGTCGGCTTTTGTTTGCTGTACGGCATGTTCGGCAAACGCTTATATCAAATGCCCAACGCGGCGGCAATGTCGGGAAGAGAGTCGAAAATAAAGTCGGCTTTTGTGTCCGATTCGGCGGCAGCGGCGGCAGTGGTTTCACCGCTTAAAACAAGAATAGAAACGAATCCGTTGTTTATGCCGAATTTTATATCGGTATAAAGACGGTCGCCCACCATGGCTATTTTTTCCGGCGAAAGTCCGAAGCGTTTTTTCACGCCGTCGCCGGCGATCGTATACGGCTTGCCGGCAATAAAATCAGGGAAGCGTTTTACGGTCATCCGTACGGCTTCAATCAGCACTCCGGCGTCGGGCATCGGGCACGGTTCGGCGGGACAGTTGTCGTCGGGATGTGTGGCTATATACGGCAATCCGGCGGCGACATATCCGCAAAATTTATAGAGCTTGTCATAAGTTAAAGAGGTATCAAATCCCAATAACAGTATATCGGGGTCGTTGTCGGCGCAGGTTACTCCGTATAAGGCAAGCTCCGTTTTCAGTTTTTCGTTGCCCAACAAGAAAACGCGCGCGCCGGGAAAACGTTCGGCTATGAATTCCGCGGATGCCTGTCCGCTTGTGTAAATTTCGGGAGCTGTCACGGGCAATCCCATTTTTGTCAGCTTTTCCACATAATCTAAATGAGTGCGTGAGGAATTATTGGTAAAAAAGCATACGCGCTTTCCGGCTGAGCGGAGTTTCCGAACGGTTTCAAACGCTCCGGGAATTTCTTTGTCGCCGATATATACGGTGCCGTCTAAATCAAGCAGATAAAGCTCGACGTCTTGCAGATTTTTCTTTTTATTCTTCATATGTTCCTTTAAAATTCAAACTTTTTCCGACGGATTTTGACATCTGCGAGCTTCGCTTGCCGGCGTGATTGTCGGCATACGTATTGGATATTTTCTCTGATCGGCATTTGCCGCGAGTTTCGCTTGCCGGCGTGAGTTTCTGCGTACGTAGTGGATATTTTCCCTGATCGGCATTTGCCGCGAACTTCGCTTGCCGGCGTGATTGTCGGCGCGCCCCGAAACGATCCCGATGTCAAAGACAGCATTCCAAAAATCCTATCTCTTTAATTTGCTTCAAAAAAGTCCCCGCCGCAATTTCGCCGGACAGCGACACCGTGCGCAGAAGTTCCTTGACGGACAGCTTGGATTTAAGCGCAAAGCCTGCGTCGTCGTATACGCGCCTGAACGAGCGCTGCCTTTCGCGCATATTAAAAAGCTCCGTTACCGCGAGCAGATCCGCGCGGTATTCGCCGACTATAAAGCTGTGTTTAAAGTAAGTGTTGTATCCCTCAAAATCAGCGTCGGTTAACCCTGTAAAATAATTGATTCCGAATTTCTTTTGCAAAAGCTTGCGGGTCTTTATCCTGTCCGACGGCAAGAGCGTATCCGCGGCGCCTTCGGTATTTTTCAAATAAGAGCGGTATATAAAGGCGATTGCGTAAGCCGCGACAAACGCCGCTTCCCCATGATAAAGGTTTGCGGATTCGGAAAGCGCGCGCCCCGCGGCGTCCGCCGCGCCTGTTATTCCGCATTCATTTTTTATCGCGCCCAGCCGGAGCAAGCACTCGCACAGACGGCAAGGAAACTCGGAACCGCGCGGCAGTCGGTCGAAATCGGTCAGAAGACGCTGCAGGTTGTCCGACGCCGATATATCCGCACCCGAAAGATATTCTGCGTACCGTAGGTCGAACAGGGTTATCCACGACGAATATATTTGCCCTACGCCGGATGCGACCAAACGCGCGGGAGCGGTTGAAATCAAGGACTTGTCGGCAAGGACTACCGCCGGCGGGCTGAACACGCCCTTGGACGTAACGGGAAAAGCAAAACTGTCCGTGGAAGGAGCGGCAACAACTACCGCGCAAGACGCGTTCCGTTCGCCGGCGATTATTTTGGCCAGCTCGGCCGCCTCTCCGCCGCCTATACCTATAAATAAACGAATATACTCAGGTAACGCTTTCAGCGCAGTCAGTTTGTCGGCAAACGACATATGCTTATCGAATACAAGCGCGTTTACTTTATAACCGCCGCTTAACAAACTGCTTTTTGACGTATAAACGGCGTTTTCCAGCGGGCTGTCGGCAAAAATCGCCGTATGACCGCCGTACATAACGGGTTTTACGAACTCGGCCATACGCGCGCAAACGCTATCCTCAATTATAATTTTCGACTTTTCCGCTTCCACGGCCTTTTCCTCCCGATTATGTCAAGACACTGTCGCGTTATCTTAACTATAAATAAGCGAAGCGCGCGCGTAACGGCGTGTTTTGTCAAAAATCGCGGATTATTGTCGATAAGCCCACCTCGGCGAACGAGAAATTACCGGAAATTAAACCGCGCCGTAAGAAGCGGACGATGAATTTTAAGCGTTCGTTATAAGATTTTCAGGGTTAAGGGCAAAAAGCTCCGGCAGCACAAACCGCCCGTCTTTTCTTATCAATACATCGTCAAACCAAATTTCCCCGCCGCCGAACTCCGGAGTTTGCGCCAGCACCAAATCCCAGTGTATCGCCGATTCGTTGCCGTTCCACGCGTCCTCATAACAGGCTCCGGGCGTAAAATGTATTGACCCGGATATTTTCTCGTCGAAAAGTATGTCGCCCATGGGCTTAGTGATATAGGGGTTGACGCCGATCGCGAACTCTCCGACGTAGCGCGCGCCCGCGTCCGTATCGAAAATTTCATTTGCTTCTTTGGAAAAATTAGCGGATGCCTTTACGATTTTACCTTTTTTAAATTCCAAACGCACGTTTTCAAATTTGATTCCGTTCTCGATAGAGGGTACGTTGTAATTTATCACGCCGTTGACGCTGTCGCGTACGGGAGCGGTGTAAACCTCGCCGTCGGGAATATTGCGGAGCCCCGAACACTTCACCGCGGGTATGTCCTTTATGCTGAATCTTAAATCGGTATTCGCCGCTGCAATACGCACCTTATCCGTGCGGTTCATCAGTTCCTCCAAGGGAGTCATCGCCGCATCCATTTTGGCGTAGTCGAGATTGCATACGTTGAAATAATGATCCTCGAAAGCGTCCGTACTCATGCCGGACAATTGACTCATTCCCTCGGTGGGATAGCGCAGCACCACCCACTTAGTATTCTTTACGCGGATTTCGTGATGTACATGGTGGCTGTAAATACTGCTGTAGGCGCGCATCCTGTCGCCGGGAACGTCCGACAACTCCAAGCTGTTGTTTCCGCCGCGCACGCCTATATAAGCTTGCATCCGGCTCATCAGCTCGGCGTCGCGTTCCGCCATGAACCTCAACTGCCCGTCGGTAGCGCCGAGCAGCATCTCCCGCTTTACGCGGTTGTCGGTGATGCGTACGTACGGCTCTCCGCCCGCCTTGAACACCTCCCGCTGCAACAGATTTACGAACGCCATATCCGCTCCGCTCGCGTCTATCCAAACCTTTTCGCCGGGTTGCACCGCGCAGGAATAATTGACCAAATTCCTCGCCAAAACCGCCTGTCTTTCGTCGTGTAACATAAATAAATCCTCCCGGAAGCAGCCGCGGCTTTAAAAGCCCGCGTCCGTCACGCGTAAGCGCGCCGCAACGATAACAGCCGTGCCCGCGCCCGTTTGTTTGTTAAAAGGTAAGCTCGCGGGTTATCTTTTCACCGTTGTTGAATAACAGCCATGCCCGCACCCGTTTGTTAAAAGTCCGCATCCGTCCCGCGTAAGCGCGCCGAAAGTTAGGCTACCGGCTCCTGAAAGCTCGCCGCGGTTTCGTCCGTCTGCCCCGCGTAAGCGCGCCGAAAGTTAGAGAGCCGTTCGCGATCAGTCGTCGCTCGTCATGACCGCCCGTTCCGCATAAGCGTGACGCATATCGGTGATCCGCATCCGCGAACACGCCTGTTCCGCATTCTTTTCCTTGACTTGTAAATTATTTGCGTCCTTGTTTTTATTATAACCCTAATTTATTGTTTGCGTATAACTTTTTAAGCGTTTTTTTAATTTATAAAGTATTTTACTAGCATTTTTATTCGCTTTATTATATAATATACATACTCCGATCTGTTCGGAATGCGCCGTAAACCGGATTTAACATTCCGGCAAGCGTATTCGGCGCAGAGGAGCGGAAAGGAAAATATTTACAACTGTTTGGAGGAATCATAATTATGCCGTTAGTCACGTCAACAGAAATGTTCAGGAAAGCTTATGAAGGCGGATATGCCATAGGCGCGTTCAACGTCAACAACATGGAAACGATACAAGGTATCGTCGAGGCCGCTAAGGAAGAAAGCGCGCCCCTTATCTTGCAGGTTTCCGCCGGCGCCAGAAAGTACGCCAATCCGACGTATCTCAAAAAAATGGTGGAGGCCGCCGTAATTGACAGCGGGCTGCCCATTTGTCTGCATTTGGATCACGGCGATTCTTTCGAGCTTTGCAAGGAATCCGTTGACGGCGGTTTTACGTCGGTCATGATCGACGCGTCGCATCACTCCTTTGAAGAGAATATCGCGCTGACAAAAAAGGTGGTCGAATATGCTCACGGCAAAGGCGTCGTCGTCGAAGCGGAATTGGGTCGTTTGGCGGGAGTGGAGGATGCGGTAAACGTAGCCGACAAGGACGCCGCGTTCACCCGCCCCGACGAGGTTGAGGAGTTTGTCTCTAGAACAGGCGTTGACAGCCTTGCAATCGCAATCGGCACCAGCCACGGAGCTTTTAAGTTCAAAACCGCCCCCCGCCTTCGGTTTGATATTTTGGAAGAGGTCGGCAGAAGACTGCCCGGCTTCCCCATCGTGTTGCACGGAGCGTCCTCAGTCCCGCAGGAATTTGTCAAAATCATCAACGAGTTCGGCGGCAATATGGCGGGCGCGCAGGGCGTTCCGGAGGATATGTTGAGACAGGCGGCGTCCATGGCGGTTTGCAAAATAAACATCGACAGCGATTTGAGAATGGCTTTCACCGCCGCCGTACGTAAACACTTCGCCGAAAACCCCACCCACTTCGACCCGCGTCAATACCTTTCTCCCGCGCGCGCAAACATAAAGGCTATCGTCAAGCACAAACTCACGGACGTCCTCGGTTGCGCCGGCAAAGCCTGATGACGTTTCCGTGCCGGACTAACGCGCCGGCATGAATTTGTTCGGAGCCATACCGTTTCGAGCGTACTGTTTCAGGCGTAAAAAAACGGCGGTCGGGTTAGCGTAATGCGCCGATATGCCGGCTTATCGTTCCGGCATAAGACTCACAACCGCCGTATCGGGCACGGCAAACGGCACGCCCGGGCTTGCGCCGGGCTATGTCCCTCCCGCCCTCGCAACCGCCGTATCGGGCACGGCAATCGGCACGTCTGAGCTTGCGCCGAGCTATGTCCCTCCCGCCCTCGCAACCGCCGTATCGGGGAGCGGCAAACGGCACGCCCGGGCTTGCGCCGGGCTATGTCCCTCCCGCCCTCGCAACCGCCGTATCGGGCACGGCAAACGGCGGATTGTATTTTCGGTCCGAGTGATATTTTCTCATCTTGATAAATGAGACCTTACAAATGCGATAATAAAGTGTAATGCAGAGAAGGCGAAAGGGATAACTGAATTTCAGTTACCCCTTTTGTTAATGAACGGAAAAGCGGCTTCCCTGATGAAATCACCTTTTGTATTTAAGATAAAGCGCGGAATATAAACATATTCTGCGCTTTTCTGTTGTTCTGCCGCAACCCGATGATTCGGATGCATTGTTTTTTCCAAGCCCAAAAAACGAACACGTTGGCGTACTGTTTTGTTTCGTAAGTACTGTAACTTTGATTTGCTTCCTTAGGTTTCAACAGAACTGGTTGCGCAAGTCGTATCAAACAATCTGCGATTAATGTCCTTACTGAATGTCAAAAGCGACAAATCGTCTACAGGTGTATAATTTGTGCCGTCAGACGCCATAATTCCCGCCGTCGCAAACCACCTCGGGCTTAATTGCCCATTGTCTATCCCACTTGACCGAAGATGAAGTGTAAGGCGAAATCTCTCCTATTTACGCAACGGCACTATAACCTCGTAATGCATTATTTGGCGTAAAAGTATTTGTTTTTGCGTGTGCACCCACCGTTAATGCGTTCCATGCCTGAGCTGGGTCCTCCACGGATTTCTCTACGCAAGCTGTTGGATATCCGTCGCGCTGTAAATCAGATGTTTTACATTGCCCGCCGAAACAATGAACAACCTTTTCCCATTCTCAAAGGCGAGTTTATCAATCGCCCCCGACCATTACGTTGGACTGCCGTCATTTTTTCGCCTGTGGGCTCAGCAGTAACCGCCATGCATTAGACCTATACGGAAACTGATTGGGACATAGCGTTTAGAAGTCCGCAGACAAGCGACATTCGCAAGGAGTGCCGTTTCCGTCGGTTGCGATACTTCGTAGAAAATATTTTAAACACTTTTTTTTTTGCGTTTATGTTTTCTATCAACATCCTATCCGATGAGATTACACGGTTTACCTTTCGTTCCGCTTTTGTCAACGGTTTTTGCTTGCTTTTACGCTTTGGAACCGCGCTGTTTGCGTGTAACTTCAACAGTCCCGTATAGCCGCCGTCAGCTTCTATTAGGGTTTTGGGGGACACCGCGCCGCCTATCGTTCGCTTGAATAGCTTGAAATCGTGCTCTCTGCCTTTACCCTCAGCTATCGCAATTATCTCTCCGGTTCGGCGGTTGGC
>JAITEJ010000118.1 GCA_031282095.1 Clostridiales bacterium | reverse complement strand
CATAATTTTATACGCCGTCGATATGCGAGCCTATCACGGAGCCGATACGGTCGATTACGATGTCGGCGTATTCTCTTGCCGAGCCGCTTGCTTATCCTTTGTTCAATCCGAACATACTTTACCGCGGATTACCCGTAAGAGCCGACATGCGTGCCGTACGCGCGCCTACCTTCGGGATGTCGGCGGATGCGATTCGTTCCCGAAGCCGACGACATGCGTGCCGTACGCGCGCCTGCCGCGGAGCCGACACGCGGACTTACAACACACAAAACCGCGCGGCGTATGCCGGCGCGTCAATTTGCAGTCCGCTTACTTTTCCCGCGGTTCAAAGCGCGAAAATTTATTTCAGCGCGGTCTGCCGAGAAAGAACAGCGCCAATACGCCGCCGCCGACATGCGAGCCTATGACGGAGCCGATATGGTCGACCATAATATCGGCGTATCCTCTTGTCAGATCGTTTATCTTTTGGGCGATCCAAAGCGCGTCGGCGTAACGGTTGCCGTAGCCTATAAATACGCGTTCGTTTTCAAAGCCCGCGCTTTTATCGGTAAACTTGTTTATCAGCATTTGCATTCCCAGCTTGCGCCCCGGCATTTTGTTTGTGACCTCAAGGCGTCCGGCCGCCGACACGTGCATGACGGGTTTAAGCTGCATGACCGAGCCTAAAACGGCGGAACTTCGCGATATTCTGCCGCCGCGATAAAGGTGGAAAAGGTCGTCCACCAAAAATACCTGCACGACGCTGCCCTTTAAATCCTCGGTATAGCGTACAATCTCATCGTAGTCCGCGCCGGAATCGCGCTTATCTAAAACATAAGATACCAACAATCCTTCGCCCGCCGATGCGGATAAGGAGTCGATCACCGTCAGCCTTCTGTCGGGATAATCCTTTTTAAGCTCTTCGGCGGCGCGTGTGACGGCGGCGTAAGTGCCGGACAGCGCGGATGAAAAGGATATATGTATTATATCGAAACCCCGCGACAGAATTCCGCCGAAAAACTCCGACGCCGTTTCCGAGGTTATCAGCGACGTTTGCGGCATCGCGCCGTTATCCATTTTACGGTAAAAATCAATCGGATCTAAAAACGGATTTTTTACTCCGTCATAAAGCGTATTATCCATGAAATACGTCATCGGAATTATTTTAAAACGCTCGTATTTCGCCGCCGCCCGGGATGGAAAGTCGGCGGTGGCGTCGGTTGTAATGAAAATATTGTCGTTCACTTTGCGCGCTTGCCTCCTTTACACGTAATCCCCAACGCCGCCGAGTACGGCTTAAACAAGTGTTAAAATCTTCCGACCGGAATTTTTCCGCCGCGTTTCGCAACGCTTTCATACGGGGCGCCTTTCCCATAACGTTTGCAATATAATTATATATTAATTGACCGTATTTTCAAAATAAAAGTCGGCGCGCTTTCAAAAAATTCAATTTGATGACGCGTCGATTTTTTTATCCGAACCTTTTATATACTCCGCCGAGACCTTTCAATCCGTCTGTCAAGGTCTCAAATTTAAGTATTAACCGATAACGGTAAAAAAAAGCGTTCCGGTATAAAGTTCGCAAAAATTTATTGAAAACCCTTTGTTTTTCATTTGCGATAGTATATAATGAGTTTGTCGGTTTTGCTTCGTACAATTGATATTATACGCAATTATAAAGCGCAAAGAGCAAAACTTGGGCATAAAAAGTGAAAAATTATTTACGTAAAATCACGCGCAGTCTTAAATTCCGTCGATTGCAATACCTCGCAGAGAATATTTTAAACACATTTATCTTTGCGTTTATGTTTTTCTATCAGCATTTGACAAAAAACGCCCCTATCCACTCCGACAAGTCCCTTGAATCACTACCCTTTAACTCCGCTGTCCGTTCTTCTTTTCTCTTTTTCATATCTCCAGTATATCACATCTTTTTAGTTTCCGTACAGGTCTAATGATTGCGCGTAATATTTGGTATGGAAAACCGGCTTTGAATAGCCTATCATTTTTTATGCCATCGCCATAAGTTGGATGCTTTATCTTAATTTATGTCTTTACGTTCGTACTGCAACTAAATTATATCCGATAGGTTGAAATCGAGGAGTTGGCAGAGGTTGCGTGAAATGGACGACAACGATTCGACCTTTGACGAAGCGTTTTGGAAATCCTCCGCGGCAAGACTGCCTTTTATTTCTCCTAACGAAACGGAAAAAAGACGCAGATCGGGAGCAAAGACTACGGTTTCAAGCATGCGGCGGTTTTTCTCCCACCATTCGTTCAGTTCGTCCGTCAGGCGCACGGAAGCTTCAAGGTTTTCACGCTCTACTTCGCTTTTAAGAATTTCGATTTTCCCGTCTAACTCGCGAAAAACCTTTTTTACGTGAAAATTTTCCCATATACCCGCGCCGAGCAGCGCGGCGAAGAAAACTATCGCTACTATCATTTTAATTAAATTTTTGTTTTTCATGGTCGTAGGTTTATTTTGTCCTCACGGGAGATTAACGGTGCGGTTTTTTCGTACTCCTTTCTTTCGCATGAGATCGTGCGGTACTTCCGTTCCGATTGCCCTTGCAAAGCTTAAAGGCGGCGTTTTCACGCAGAACTCGGCGCCGGTGTTTTCGTATTGACTGTCATTGCATTAACGGCGGCGTTTTTGTCACGATTGTCACTGCGTCGAAAGCGTAGTGTTAAAAGCCGGAGCTTTATAGGGTTGGCAGAACACGTTCATATCGTCGGTGACGGTAAGCAGAAGGATTTCTTTTTCATTCAGGTTCAATTTGGAACGAATCATCTCCTTCATTTCATCGGAACTGACTGAAAGTCCCATGTTTTCAAAGGTTTCCCCCATAAATTTGCCGTCGATTATAATTGCGGCGGGCAAGTCGGCGGTGCCGCCCGTTATTTTAAGGTCGGCGTTTGTAGCCGGCGCATTTGCGAATTTGGGAAGCACTGAAAGCTTTCCGTTGGTTTCAATTATAGCGTATTCCACATTGGCGGGTGAGAAATATCCGGCTTCGCGTAATGACGAAACAAGGTCGTTAATATCCATATCAAGCTGTTTTAACATGTTATATTGAATGTTTCCTTTTTCGATTACGATCACGGGGCGGCCGTTTAAAATGCTGCGGAAGCGTACGCTCTTGTTGGCGATTTTAGTGAACAGGAAGTGCAGCAAAAACAGTGTAAATATCGGTACAATTCCGTAGATTATCGGGATTGAGGAATCCGCCATAGGAATGCACGCCAACTCGGACGCCACGAGGGTTATGGCGAATTCAAAGGGCTGAAGTTCGCCCAATTGTCGTTTTCCCATAAGCCGCATAGCGATAAACAGGAAAATGTAAATGATAATTATTCTTATAAATAGACTCAGCATAAAGATGTTACTGCGGCGGCGAATATTTTCGAATCAGCCCCGTGACGAAACGTCCGACAGTTTTACAACG
>JAITEJ010000099.1 GCA_031282095.1 Clostridiales bacterium | reverse complement strand
CGCCGACAAAATTTTGTCGACGTCGCACGTCTTGTCATACCGTCAAGGATAGTTGTTTCTGCGTTCTTAAGGACTTTATCTGCGGCGTACTACGGATTGAGATGAACCTAAAGGCTTGTTGGCTTTCGCAGAGCGCTTTATTTAGATTATAGATAAAAGTTATCGCGCCGTCCTCCGGGTCTTATTCGCTTCGAACGGCGTGAAAATAAATTGAAGAGTTTCGCTGTCCCGGCGTGCTTTTGCAGACCATGTGTCACGGTTATCCCGTAGCCCATATGGACCCAGCCGTTTCAAGCGGGATGAAACTGCAGCAATAACTAAGATAATGACAGGTTTATTCAAAGACGGTTTTCTCACCGATACTACAAACGGCATGAAATGAAATTGGGGGGGCGCTGTCATTTTATTCATTGTTTTTTATTTGTTGAATTGCCGCAAATTAAAAGGCTTCACTTGCGGCATTGCCCGAATGAGGACAGAGGGAGTTTTATCACTTATCTACCGTTAGCGATATTTTTTACAGCAATATACAGATAACCCCGCCGCGGCCCTCGTTTATGATACGCTGTAGCGTACGTCTCATTTTCAGTCGGGCTTCATCCGGCATGGCGTTGAGTTTTTTTGTCATGCCGTCGTTGACAAGCGCGTTCAAAGATTTACCGAAAATGTTAGTATCCCATATGCTTTTTCCGTCGCCCTCGAATTGATCAAGCAAGCTTCTGACAAGCTCTTCACCCTGCTGCTCGGTGGCTACGAGGGGGCTGACCTCCGTTTCTACCTCCACGCGCATAACGTGCAGCGAGGGCGCGCTTGCCTTGAGCTTAACGCCGAACTGACCGCCCTGCTTGACGATGACGGGTTCTTCAAGGGTCATTTCGCCCATAGAGGGCATAACCACGCCGTAACCCGTTTCCGCAACAGAATCAAGCGCAGCCTTAATCTTGTCATAGCCCTCTTTCGCTCCCTTAAGCTGTTTCATATAGCCTAAAAGCTTGAAGTCGTTTTCCAACGGTTCGCCGCACTCCTCGCTGATAACCTTATAGAACAGATTGGGAATGGTGGCGAGAGACAGTTCTATACGTCCGGAGGCGGCATCTATTTCTGAAATTTGCGGCGGCTTGAAGTATTCGGATTCGGAAAACGATCCGACGGCGTTCGCGGCGTCGCTCATCTTTATCACATTGTCGGCCAATCCTCTCATTGCGCGTGAAAGATCTTTTATTATGTCGTTTTCACTGTTTAAAGCCTGCAACCATGCAGGTCCCGCGGCGTCTATCAACTTTACGGGGAACTCCATAAGGATACCCTCTAAAATCTCCGTCATGTCGGTTTCATTCATGTTTATCACATCCTTGACAAGGACGGTTACACCGTATTTCTCGGCAAGTCCGGCACACAGCTTTTGCGCATTTTCGCCGTAAGGGTCTCGGCTGTTCAATACCGTTACGAAAGGCTTTCCTAAAGCTTTAAGCTCGCGCATCACTCTTTCCTCGGCTTCGACGTATGCGCCGCGTTCCAGACCGGCTACGGTGCCGTCAGTAGTGACGAGTACGGCTACGGTGGAGTGTTCGCGTATCACCTTTTCCGTTCCGATAGCCGCCGCCTCGGAAAAAGGCATCTCGCGGTCGCTCCACGGAGTGCGGACAAGGCGTTCCTTGCCGCCTTCGCTCACGCCCATCGCGCCGTCCGCCAAATACCCCACGCAGTCTATAAACCGCATATTAACCGAAAGATTATCGCGAAAATCCACGCGCACCGCTTCGTTAGGTACAAATTTCGGTTGGGTGGTCATGATTGTTTTGCCGTCCGCCGATTGCGGAAGTTCGTCTATAGCGCGAACGCGGGCATTAAAATCAGCGATATTTTCCACCACCATATCTTCCATGAAGCGCTTTATAAAGGTCGATTTGCCGGTACGCACCGGTCCGACGACGCCCACGTAAATATCGCCGCCCGTACGCGTCGCAATGTCGTTGTAAAGATCAAATTTATCCATATACGTCCTCCGAATATGACATGTAAAGGCAGTCGGCAGCCCTGAGCGTCAATCTTCGTTTCTACTATATGGACGCAAAGGGTACGTTATGACAAAAAATATCGGAAACTCCGAAACGGATTGTTTAACAAAGGCGTTTCCATGCTGCCGTTATGCGAAGCGAAAGGAAGGAAAACGCGATCGGTCGGCGGGGTCTGTTCCGTTCCGCGCGTGCACATCGTCATATAATGTAATGCGGGCGCTTTGCGCGGTATGCGTTATGGACTTATTCCGTTCCGTACATGTACGTTGTTCTCCATTGCCGCCCTTACCGCTTCCGCCTTAGCCGATTTGTTCCGTTCCGCGCGTGTACCGTACATTGTTTCTTACGCGATGATAGCTGACAGCGTGGATTATGTCGACTTGTTCCGCTCCGCGCGTGTACATCGCATATAAAACTCCTGTTTAATTTTATTCCATTCCGCGCAGGATTTGAGATGACAAAGAGTATCGGAAACTCCAAAACGGATTACTTATTTAAGGATTTTTCTTTTACAGATTGATTAATGAGGGATTTCTCTTTCTCCGTTATATCGGGCGAAATGAACTCAATCTCGGGCAAGGCGGCTCGCTTTCCGCTCCGTACCTATATGCGTATACGGCATCATTCCACCTGATGTTGCGGAATACAGTGCGATCAAATGGATGGTTTCATCCTATACGGAGGCATTTTCCCGCCTGCAATACGAAATATCGCCATGTCAAATATCGTTACGGGCGCAACGGAACTTTCGCAATATTGTCCCGCCGCAGTGCGAAATATCGCGCGCAAACGCGGTAACGTGTGTGCAGTGGTGTTGACCAACGTGTGCAACAGGTGAAATATCGCACACGAACGCGGTCGCGGTAACCGATGGATGACTGACCGCGCTCGACGCCCGCCTTTAGGTGAAATATCGCACACGAAC
>JAITEJ010000035.1 GCA_031282095.1 Clostridiales bacterium | reverse complement strand
GTTTGGTCGAGGAACGCCGTGAGAGACAACGCGACGGGAACGCTCTTGTTTTCGTCAAGCCGTAAAGTTATGTCGAGGTCAAAAGAAAGGGCGAGATCGTTCGCGCCGTTAACCGCTGTGCCGCCGATGCCTTTAGCCGCCGCGTCAAAAAGCTTGTCCACAAAGCTCTGATAGGTGATTCCGGTAGCAGCAGGCTTTTTACCGCCGCTATCACCGCCGTTGTCCTTTGGTTGGCACGCCGCAAAGGCAAAAACCGTAACAACGGAAATAACCAACAACAGCAATGTTCTGATATTGAATTTTTTCATAGAAAAAACCCCCTTAGTGTCTTTTTATATTTATATTGTAATAGATTTTCGCAGAAATGTCAATATTATTATTTCATGTTTTTAAAAAATAATACGCGGACTTTTCTTATCCACACAGCCGCCCCGCCGGGCTCGCAGAACCCCTGTTATTTACGGAGGAAACTATAATTTTCGACAGCCGACAGCCACGGTTTTACGCGTCGCGGTTTTACTACGAACGTATGGTTTATTAAGTCTTACGACGCCGACCGTCACGCCGACCGCCGGGTTTGCCAAACTTTCCGACAGCCTCTCGCCGCGGCTTTACGCAGACAACAGAGTTTATCGAGTTTTCCGACCGCCGACCGTCACGCCGACCGCCGGATTTGCCAAGCTTTCCGACAGCCTCCCGCCCATGTAGTTCTCCCCGGAACCGCATACGCCGTCATGCGGGCGTCTCACCACGACGGCGGTGAGCTTCGGTTTTCCTTAAACCACGCCGTGTCTTTAAGCTTAGTGTCGTTATCGGTGCAGCGGACATAAATTTGCCCTCCGCGGGTGAGGATCACGATGGTGCCGTTAAACGGGCGGGGGACGCAGCCGGCGTCGTTGTAGTCCAAAACTATGGTCGTCGCATATACATTGTCCGTGTAGACGGACACTCTGTTTATGAAGTCCTGCGACGGGAATTTATTGGCTTCGTCCGCGCGGTATTCGTTTGAGCCCACGCAGGTGCAGAGAACGACGTACTCAGGCTGAATCGCCGCGAGAAGTTTGACGTTGCTCGACGTTTTCGAGCCGTGATGCCCCGCTTTAAAAAGCACGCATTTGGGCAGACCGCCGCGCGAGGCGTAATAGTCCGTCATTCTGTCCTCGCCGTCCTTTTCCATGTCTCCGGTGAAGAGATAGTGATTTTCTCCCCTGTTTATGATTACCGCGACCGAATAGTCGTTTTCGTCGTCCTTTCCGGGCGTGGGGTGGTCGTAATAGTAATTATACAGGATTTCCAATTCCGCGCCGCCGCCTATGTCGTAAACCCGTTGCGCGCCGGGTACGCTTTCGCTGAAGCACTCAAGCGCGGTGTAGTGTTTCGCGCCTTCCTCAACCTCGGCGTTCCGCGCCGCGTAGTAGCGTCCCAAAACCGACGTGTCGGACGGATCCGCCTTGTCCGTGAGGGGGAAGTCGATTATGACGCCCGTATCAAAGCGCTCGAACACTCCCTTTACACGCTTGGCGCCCTCGCCCGTTCCGTAAAATCCGGCTATGTGATCCTCGTGGGCGTGGGTGGCGATGACGTATTCAAGCTTGCCGTCGGACACGAACCCGTCAATGTAGTCGCTTATCACCGGTCCGGAGTTGGTCTTTGACCCCGCGTCGATTAGTATATCGGTGTCGCCGCTTTTTATGTAAACGCTGTCGCCCGTGTATTTGTTGCCTAATTCAAGAAAATGTACGCTGAAATCGCCGTCTTTTATGCTCGCGGGCACGTACGCGCCGGACGGCGGAGCGCCGCCGTCGCCGCCGCCTGACAGAAACTCCTTCCCGCCGAATTTGAAATACCAAAGGCACGCGCCGACGACTATCGCGATTATGAGAATAACCGCGACCAAAATAACCGCCGGATGTTTCCGCGCGAACGCCGCCGCCGATTTTTTGCCGCGCCGCCGCATCCGTTCATAAACCTGCGGCGGTACTTTACGCTTCCCGCCGTCGCCGTCAGCCATCGTCAACTCCCCCTTTGCTTTCAGTTCAATTTTTAAGGCAAAATCCGCGCCGCCGCAAGTACGGAAGGAAATGCGCAGAGAAATATCCAAAACTTATCCGTATCGCCGCGTTTCTCCCGAAACGTATGGTAAAACACAAAAACAAACCGCGGAAACCGCGTAATTCTCCGCGTTTATTGCCTGCGATCAAAAAACGCGCGGCACGGCGCGTTCAAGCTTTCAAAGCTCCGACAGCCTGACCTTAACGGATGCGCCGCTTTGCATATCTTTGACGTCCGCAAAGCCCGACGCAAGCTCGTCGCCGCCTATGACGATCACGCGCCGCGCGCCGCGCTTATCCGCGAACTTCATCTGCGCCCTCACGCTGCGCCCCATGAGGTCGGTCTCTACGGAACAGCCCTTGGCTCGCAAACCGGCCGCCGCCGCAGACACCGCCGCCTTTGCCGCGGGATCAGCCGCGGCTATATAGTAATCGGGCGTCGCGTCGGACACGCCGTTCAGCAGACCGGCGTTTTCCAACGTGAGCAGCAGACGTTCTAAGCCTAAGCCGAAGCCCACCGCCGGACACGGCGCGCCGCCGAGCTGCGCCGCGAGCCCGTCATAGCGACCTCCGCCGCATACCGTGCCCTGCGCGCCTATGTCGGAGGATACGAACTCAAAGACGGTGCGGTTGTAATAGTCAAGCCCGCGAACGATCTTCGGGTCTGTCTCATAGGATATGCCCGCCGCAGCCAACCCCGCCTTCACTCCATCAAAGTGCGACGCGCAGTCCGCGCATAAATATTCTATGACGGAGGGCGCGCCGGCGGTTATTTTTTTACAGGCATCCTCTTTGCAGTCCAAAATGCGCAGGGGATTCTTTTCAAAACGGTCGCGGCACGTGGGGCACACGGAGGAAAGCCGTTCCGCAAGGTATGCCTTCAGCGCGGCGCCGTAGCTCTTGCGGCACTCCGGGCAACCTATGCTGTTGATTTTCAACAGCAACTTGTCTATCCCCAGGCTGTTCAGAAAACAGCGCGCAAGGCTTATGACCTCTACGTCGGCTTCGGGGTTGGGAGAGCCGAACAGCTCGCAACCGAATTGATGATGCTCGCGCAGCCTGCCCGCCTGCGGTCTTTCGTAACGGAATATTGGGGAAATATAATACATTTTCACCGGCTGCGGCTGAGCGTAGAGGGAGTTCTCCAAAAAGCTCCTCGCCACCCCCGCGGTTCCTTCGGGCTTAAGCGTTATGCTGCGCTCTCCCTTGTCCAAAAAGGTATACATTTCTTTGTTTACAATGTCGGTGCCGTCGCCTATGCCGCGCTGAAAAACCTCGGTATGCTCGAAAACGGGAGTGCGGATTTCTTTAAAGCAGAAAACCGCCGCCGCCGCGCGCGCCTTAGCCTCGACGTACTGAATTTTGTAGGATTCATAAGGAAGCACGTCCTTGGTGCCTTTAGGTATGCTTATCATCATCAGATTATATACTTGTTCAGATTCAGCGTCTTTAACGCTTTGGCGAGGTGCTTGAGTACGTAAGCCTTGTCTATGAGGACTTCCGTAATCTCTTTGTACTCTCCGGCTTCGTAGGATATTTCCTGAAGCAGCGCCTCCATGACCGCGTGCAGACGGCGCGCGCCCAGGTTCTCGCTGGTTTCGTTCTCCAAAGCCGCGACGCGGGCGACCTCGCGGATAGCCTCTTCCGAAAACTTTAAATCCACGTTGTCCACCTCTAAAAGGGCGGCGTACTGCAGCAGCAGCGCGTTGTCCGGCTGCGTAAGGATTTTAACGAAATCCTCTTCGTTGAGGTTGTCCAACTCCACCTTGATCGGGAAGCGTCCCTGAAGTTCGGGGATTAAATCCTGCATTTTTGTGATGTGGAAAGCCCCCGCCGCGATGAAAAGGATGAAGTCCGTGCGTATGGAGCCGTGCTTAGTCTGAACCGTGCAACCCTCCACTATGGGGAGAATATCCCGCTGAACGCCCTCGCGGGATACGTCGGGTCCGTGTCCGCCCGTGTGGCCGGCGACCTTGTCTATTTCGTCGATGAACACCACGCCGTCCTGCTCGGCGCGGCGCAGCGCCTCCGTTATAATGCTTTCCTCATCGATAAGACGGGCGGATTCCTCGTTCACCATCATATCCATAGCCTGACGGACGGTGAGCTTCTTTTTCTTCTTGCGCTGCTGACCCGCCATAGCCCCGAATATGTCTCCGAGGTTTATCTCCGCGCCCGCCCCCTGCGGCGTGAGCTGCATGGGCTTGGGAGCCTGTTTGACCTCCACCTCGATTATGACGTTGGCTATGTTGCCGTTCCTTATCTCGCGCAGAATTTCCTCGCGGATTTCCGCGTCCGACATTTCCGTGGTAAGGTTGTGCTTTCTTATCGGAAAAACCAACTCAACTATGCGCTGTTCGGCCGCCGCGGTTGCGCGCGGCTGCACATCGCGGTATTTTTCTTCGCGTACAAGGCGTATGGACGCCTCCACGAGGTCGCGGATTATCGACTCCACGTCCCGTCCGACGTAACCGACCTCGGTGAACTTAGTCGCCTCCACCTTGACGAAAGGCGCCTTGACGAGCTTCGCCAGCCTTCGGGCTATCTCGGTTTTGCCGACGCCGGTCGGTCCTTTCATGATAATGTTTTTCGGGGTTATCTCCTCGCGCATTTCCTCGGGCAGGCAGCTTCTCCTGTAACGGTTGCGCAGAGCGATCGCCACCGCAACCTTTGCTTCTCGCTGACCGATTATGAACCTGTCCAGCTCCGCTACGATCGTTTTAGGTGTAAGTTCCATATACGTATCCTCATTTTTCTGCGGAAAATCCTCCGCAAGAATTTGCATTTATGTCCGGGCGTCAGAGAATCTCTTGAACCGCACCGCCATCGTTAATTTTATTCTCTTCCGCACTTTTTCCGCGGAAATCATGTGCGTTTAGTCAATTTTGTCGTCCGCCACACTTTTTCCCGCGGCAACCATTTACGTTCAGCAGTCAAAAAATCTTTTAAACCGAACCGCCGCCGATTTTGTTTCCCGCCGCGACCCTTTACATACGAACCGAACCCGCCGCCGTCGACCTTGCTTCCGACCGCGCGATTTTCCCGCAATTCTTTGCGTTCAGCCGTCAACCTTACGAACCGAACCCGCCGCCGCCGATTTTATTTCTCTCCGCGCTTTTCGACCGGAGTTCTTTCGGCATTTATGTCAAAGCACGGCGGACATGCGAAAAAAACCGCTTTTCGGCGTACTTTTATACGGAGACCGCCGTCAAACTACCTCGACGGTTATATGGTCGTTGGTGAACACGCACAACTGACTGGCTATCTTAAGGCTTTTAAGGGCTATATCAGCCGCGGATAACTCCGTTTCCTGAATCAGCGCGCGCGCAGCCGCCAAAGCGTAATTGCCGCCGCTTCCTATAGCGCATACGCCGCTTTCCGGCTCTATCACGTCGCCCGTACCGCTCAAAATATACAGATGATTTTGATCCGCGACGATTAGCAGCGCCTCAAGCTTGCGCACATATTTGTCGCTGCGCCAAAGCTCGGCAAGCTCCACCGCGCTGCGCATCAGGTTGCCGGAATATTTCTGCAACATCTCCTCGAATTTCTCGGACAGAGCGAACGCGTCGCTTACCGACCCGGCGAAGCCTACGATAACCTTTTCGTCGTAGATACGCTTGACCTTTACCGCGTTGCCCTTTAAAATGACGCTTTCGCCCATGGTGACCTGACCGTCGCCCGCGACCGCCGTTTTGCCGAATCTCTTGACGGCGCATATCGTAGTGCCGTGTAAATCGTAACCGCTCATAAAATAAAATCCTTGCCTTTTTTAGTTCGGGAAAATTCCCGCCGTATATTTTTCAGCTCCGACAGGGAGCGTTCGCGGTATGCTTCGCCGCGTTTCTGTTTGTTTCAGTCCGGGAGGGTTCCCGTTATGTATCTTTGCAGATCCGACAGGGAGCGTTCGCGGTATGCCGCGCCGCGTTCCCGCTTGTTTTTTGCATCCGGCGGCGGGAGCAAACCGAAATTCGCGTTCATAGGCTGAAAATTCCCGTTCGGCGCCGCTATGTAACGCGACAGCGCGCCGCATACCGTCGTCTCAGGCGGGACGCTTTCAGGCAAACCGCAAAGCTCGCGGTATAACGCCGCCGCCGCGAGAAGTCCGCTCATTATGCTCTCCGTATAGCCCTCCGTGCCGGACAGCTGACCGGCGGCGTAAACGGGCGCGGAGGCGTTTTTAAACCTGAACGAGGCGGTCAACGCCTGCGGCGAATTCAAATAGGTGTTGCGGTGCATTACGCCGTAACGCAGGAATTCCGCGTTTTTCAGGGCGGGTATAAGCCCGAATACCCTCCGTTGTTCGGGAAAGGTCAAATTTGTTTGAAAGCCGACGAGATTATACATATCCCCGGCGGCGTTTTCCTTGCGCAACTGCACGACCGCGTACGGGCGCTCTCCGTTCGGCGTACGCAACCCAACGGGGCGCAACGGACCGAACAGCAAGGTATCCCGCCCTCGCTTCGCCATTACCTCGACCGGCATACAGCCCTCGAACACCTCCGAGCCCTCAAAGCCGTGCAGCTTGACGGTTTCCGCGGACGTCAGCGCGTCATAAAACGCGCCGTACTCCTCGCGCGTC